>JAOARK010000425.1 GCA_025210575.1 Schleiferiaceae bacterium | reverse complement strand
TGGGAAATTGACTCCACAAAAGTGGAACAATTAAAGTTTAAAGGGTTTGAATATGAGTATCTGAAAAGTGAAGTAACCTCTGGGCAACGGTTACACTATACCGACAAAAAGAAAACCTACACTATCGATTATCTAGGAACTTTTAAACCAGAGAAAAGTATTGAAGTTCCAGAGTACTACATCGTGCATAAATCATGGAGCGACATTCAGTATTATTTAACCTACCTAAATATAAGTACGAAGCCTGTGATTGCAGATATTAAGCAAGTTGAAGTTTATCGAATTATAGATTACAAAACATCCCAATCTCCATATGAAGGGCATTATCCGCACCGCAATATTACAGTCTCAAAAACTACCCAAAGTATCGAGTTAAATGAAGACTATATCATGATTCCAACTAACCAATGGGCTGGAAAATTCTTAGTGCATTTGTTCGAGCCTCATGCTGAAGGCAGTCTGTTTTCATGGAATTACTTTGATGCCATACTGCAGCAAAAAGAATGGTACAGCGAATATGTTTTTGAAGACACCGCTAAAGAATTGCTTGAAAGCGATGGTGATTTAAAGGCCAAGTTTGAACAACGTAAAAAAGAAGACCCCGAGTTCGCAAAGAATCCCAGGGCCCAATTGTATTTTATTTATGTGAATTCAGATTATTACGAACCAACGCATAATCTATATCCAGTTTATCGCCTCATGCCACCTTGAAAGCCGCGTGCACCAGGAGCTCCATGAGCTCTTTTCAATTGCTGTTTCATAAACTTGGTTTGCTCTTCTAAAACCTTTCTTTTATCTAGCTTTTTAACTTCGGTTAATAGAGTAGTGGCTTCACGTTTTCTTCCTTTAGCTATTGCAAAACCTGCTAATTGCAATTTGGCCATGGCTTTGTCCTGATCCATATTCAAACCGGTGTTCAAAGCTTTCTTCACTAAAGTTTCAGCCTTGCCAATACTTGTTTGAGAAATAATCATTCCCTGAAGTAAATAGTAATACGCGCGGTTACCACGAACCAAACTATTCTCTGGATCCTTTATTCCATCAAGCATTTTTTTTGCCTTGTCCATATCTTGCTTACGCATATACCAAAGAGAAAGTAAAATGCGTTCGTTTCTGAAATATGTAAACAGTACTAAACCGGCAAGAAGTACTAGAGAAATTCCATTTCCAATGTTACCATCTATAAATTGAAAAACTGCCCAAACTAAAATGGCTGCAGTTAAGCCCAATCGTATTACTTTATTCAGCATGAATCATTTTTTTAAAGCCCGGCAAAAGTATTGAATTGATGCTAGTTTTGGACGTCTAGTTTTCGATTAAATTATAAAGACCATGGTTCAACATTTTCATTTAGAACTCAGGCCATTTTCACGTGGTTTTCATCTCATTACCGAACACATCACTCAGGTACTTCCAAAGTTGCCAAAAGATGGTGTGCTTCAAGTATTTATTAAGCACACCTCTGCTGGACTAACTATTAATGAAAACTATGACCCATCTGTTAGAACAGATTTCAATTCAATTTTTGATAAACTCGTCAAAGAAAATGAGCCCTATTACACCCATACACTCGAAGGGTCAGATGACATACCTGCGCATATAAAGACGGCTTTGGTGGGAACATCAGTTCAAATTCCGATTGTAAAGGGAAGGTTAGAGTTAGGTACTTGGCAGGGAATTTATTTATGTGAGTTTAGGGATAGAGGGGGAGCTAGAAATCTAGTGGTTTCAGTGATTAGCTAGAGTAGATAATAGTATATACCCTTTTCGTCAACCTCGTAGTCAATGATTTCCCAACGTAACAGTTTTGCTAATGCATGAATGATCTTAGGTCTGGCAATATGAGATTGTTTTGCCACCTCTTTGTAAGTTATACTTGGATGATTTTCGAGTAGTTTTAGAATTGTCTCATCCTCTTTTTCGTATTTAATAAAACTTTTCCTTGTCACTTGTCCATCTCGCCAGGCTTGAAGTAAAACAGGGTCCGCTTTAAAATTTTCATCTTCAACTCTCAAGTAGGCTAACCATTTACCCTCCTCATTTTTAGCAAGAACAGGTTTTTCTTTTGAGGGGTGAATCTCAAACTCAAGAACTTCTTTGCCTAAGTGCTTGTGAACTTGGTAGCTATAAGATACTTCAGGTTTACAAAATACTTCTGCTGCTCCCTCCATCATATGCAGTTCATCTTGAACATGAACACCTACAATTCTTCCGCTATCTTTTACACCAATCAATAGCTTTCCACCATCAGTATTTGCAAATGCACTTAATGTAATAGCAATTTTCTTTTGGCTGCTGATACTGTGCTTAAAATCCTGTGTTTGGTGTTCTCCTTCTGAAATGAGACGTTGCAGCATTGTTTTATTTTTTTTGTAGCACGAAAAAAGAAATAATTCGCAAAAGTGAAAATAGAGGAAAAACAGGTTGACCTTTTGGGAGAGCGTATCTTTTGCAAAAGTTGGGTTTATAATCTAAAATCGAGTTGGATCATCTTGTTGCATGATGCACTTGGAAGTGTGGCCCAGTGGAAATCTTTTCCAGAGTTGCTATGTAAGGAAACCCAGTGCAATGTCTTAGCCTTTGACCGTGTAGGCTATGGCCAATCTTCCGGTTCTGTAGTGCCAAGACCCATTAACTTCATGCATATAGAGGCAAATCTTTGGATGCTAAGCCTTATGAAAGCACTGAATATTATTAACCCAATTATTATAGGTCATAGTGATGGTGCCAGTATAGCGCTTATGTATGCAAACCAATCAAATTGTAAAGGGCTTGTGAGTATTGCTGCTCATGTTTTTGTAGAGGACATTACTGTAAATAGTATTACTGCAGCAGCAACACAAAAGGAAGATTGGGTAAAAGGACTAAAGAAATACCATGGAATCAGATCTAACGAAATCTTTGATGCTTGGAATAAATTATGGGTAACTCCAGAATTTAAGAAATGGAATATTCAAGATGAAATTGACTTAAATAATCTACCTACTTTATTGATTCAAGGCAGCAAAGATGAGTATGGAACTTGGGATCAGATTAATTCAATTGCTCAGAAAGCCAATACTATTGAAGAGGTAAAACTAGAGGGAATTGGGCACATGCCGCATTTAGAAGACCCATTAAAGTTAGTGAAGGTAATTAGTCCATTTGTAGGTAAGGTCATACAAGAGACAATGTGACTAAAAAAAGTTCTATCGATTCGTTGCTTTAGTTCAGATTATACCCAAAGAAATGGTTTATTTGTTTTATCAAATTGACCGCTATGGAGAATTTCTACCTGATCATCGTAGCCTTTCTATTTATATTGGCTATTTCAGATTTGATTGTGGGTGTAAGCAATGATGCTGTAAACTTTTTAAATTCTGCCGTTGGAGCAAAAGCGGCCCCCCTAAGAACCATAATGATCGTTGCCGCCTTGGGAATTGTACTCGGATGTACTTTTTCGAGCGGTATGATGGAAGTAGCTCGAAAGGGTATTTTTCATCCGGAACATTTCTATTTCTCTGAGATCATGCTGCTATTCTTGGCAGTGATGGTAACGGATGTTATTCTATTAGATGCGTTCAACACTTTCGGAATGCCTACTTCAACAACGGTGTCCATTGTTTTTGAATTATTAGGTGCTGCGGTGGCAATCTCTGTTATTAAAATATACACAGACGAAAATGCACTAGAACTTGGTGAGTACATTAATTCATCGAAGGCTCTTGCTATCATTTCAGGAATTTTGCTCTCGGTTGTTGTCGCTTTTTCCGCAGGTGTGCTAATCCAGTATTTATCTAGGCTTTTGTTCTCCTTTAATTATGATAAAAGGTTTAAATACTTTGGATCTATTTGGGGAGGTTTTGCGATTGCTGCCATTACCTATTTCATCTTAATTAAAGGAGCTAAAGGCGCTTCTTTTATGAGTGATGAATTGAAAGATTACATCAAGACGAATGCAGCTTTAATCATTGCTTTAAGTTTTGTAGGGTGGTCCATTATCCTCCAATTAATACAGTGGTTTACAAAGATTGATATTTTAAAACTTATCGTTCTCATTGGAACGTTTGCCTTGGCTATGGCTTTTGCTGGAAACGATCTTGTAAACTTTATTGGTGTTCCTTTAGCAGGTTATAACTCGTACGAAATATTTATCGCCAATGGCGGTGAACCCGATGGAATTTTAATGTCAGGG
>JAOARK010000424.1 GCA_025210575.1 Schleiferiaceae bacterium | reverse complement strand
GTTCTTAAACCTGTACTTTATGAAAATAGGAACAAGGAAATACCTCATTTCCTGTGAATAATTACCTTCAACAGGTATTCCGTCTACCTCAAAATCATGGATAGTTGCGCCTAATTTGTTTAGGTCATTATCGGTTAACCTGGCTACCCCCATATTGGCCTTTACCAAGCAACCTGTATATATGTTCCATTGCCCTTTCAGCTTAATATCAAAATAGAAACCAAGGTTTAAATTCCCTAAGTATTTATTGGTTTCTAAACCATTTCCATTGAGTGATGTATAGTTCAACCCTCCTTCTAATCCAAACTCCAGCTCATCAGAATTTAACTTGTCTCCAAGTAATAGTGTTATAAGGATTTGAGAATGGGCATGATACCCCAAAAACAAAGTGAATAATAGAATGGTAATCTTTTTCATAAGGCGTGTGTACAAGTTCCTCTACAATGGTAACTATTAATTTATAAAACCATATTAACATTAAAACCAAACCGAAATTTTGCTTTGTTTGACGACATGAATAAAACTTATCTTTTTGTTTTCGTTTTATTGGCAATCAGCTGCAAGAACCAAGTATCTCTTCCTACTTCGCATGAAAGTTTTTTTGAACCTCCAGGTACAGTGGAAGTCGCCAACAACTTGTATTGTGACCAAACAGAAATCACCAACATGGACTGGCAAGAGTATGTCTATTGGAACAAGAACAATCATGGAGATCATTCCATTGAATATCTGGGAAGTTTACCAGACACCACCGTTTGGGAGAACTTAAGAAGTTATGGTGAAGCTATGAGAGTGAACAGATTTAAGCATCCTGCCTATCAATATTACCCTGTTGTTGGGGTTAGCAGAAATCAAGCACTTCAATATACAGAATGGAGAACCAGACGAGTAATCGAAATGATCTTAGTGAATCAAGAGGATACCCGAATTGATAATTCAAACTTAGATAGCATTTTAAAAATAAAGGGCTCAAGCGAGCATTTGATTCCCGTTTATCGACTTCCAAAGGAAACCGAGATCGTCTTGATTCAAGATAGCTACAAAAGCCTAAAAAATGAGTTCAACACTTCATTCGGCTCCCCACACGGTGTAAAATACTGTTCAAAATATTGCACCGTAATTCACGAACTCGAATCAAATGCTAATGAGTATTTAGAAGATGGGCAAATGGGTATGTTTCCTGATGCCTTTGGAAAGGAAGTTCAAATTTATGACAAAGAGAACGAAGTAAACGCCTGGACAGGCTTCAGAAATATGTGTTCTTGGGTTACCGTTGATGAATATCTAGAATCGCTCAATCAATAAAACGTGCAATTCAAAATTTAAATCACAGTCTTTCAATCAATCTGTTTGTTTTTTCACACTCACCTATTGTGAGGTTAAATTATTAAACACATATTTGCCACCGAATTATTAGAAACAAAACATGATTTTAGATCAACTACATAAAATAGAAACAAGACCAAGTGCAAACTTTGGTCAGGATTATGTTTTGAATAATAGGGATTGAGTAAGATTAAAAATAGTAATCAATCCCGCCAATGTGCGGGATTTTTTATGCCCAAAATTTTGAGAATAATGATTTTAAATATGCTATACGCCCCCTCATTTAGCTTTAAGCAGATAGTGGATTATGATTTAAACCGAAAGAATCGGAAACGATGATTTGTGTCTTGTTACGCACAAAATTCCTAAACCCGATTCTCAACAGAATCGGGTTTTTTATTGCCGAATAGTCTAACGGGAAGGACACTAGACTTTGACTCTGGGAGTATTGGTTCGAATCCAGTTTCGGCAACATAACGCTCTCCTTTTTAGGGAGACATGCTCGATAGATGAGATGCTTAATTCCTTCCAGCAAGCTCATCAAAAGACTCCAAAGTGGGGAAAGGAGTCCGCCTCTTCTCCCGATAGTTAACGGGCCCAGAAGGGGCCAATGGTACCGTAGTTCAGTGGTAGAATGGCGCACTGTCTATGCGAAGGTCAGGGGTTCGATCCCCCTCGGTACCGCTACTAACGGAGGGGCAAAACAGGTGCCTCCGCAGGTTGAAGAGTGGTTAAGGGCCACAAGCAACTTTCTGTTTGAGTTGTGATGTTCAGGAAAAGCTTCAGCTGTATTAGTCAAAGGGCAAGGCCAAGTTTTGGGTAACAGACAAAATTTGGTTCAAACCCTTTAGGGAAGAATAACTCAGTTGGTAGAGTGTTGCGTTGAAGATGCAATGGTCGCAGGTTCGAGTCCTGCTTCTTCCACGATTTAAAGGTCATGTATTTAGACCTGATGTGTGTTTCGGTATAGCACCATAATACTTGCCGGTAGGTTAAAGTATGTTGCTAAAACTTGATTGTTTAAATCACGAACATGGAAGCGAAGGTTCGAATCCTTCTCCTGCCTATCACGCAGGGTAGCTCAGCTGGCAAGAGTACCATAATGTTGTGTGGGTTCGAGTCCCACCTAATCCACCATAAGGGGTTAGTGGCGTAATTGGTAGACGCGCTTGATTTAGGTTCAAGTAACAAAGGACTAGACTGTTAATCTAGCACCAGAGAAGATCACGACTTCTAAAAACGTGACCAGACTGAAACGGTTTTTGTGGACTGGTTGAATTCTTCGGAAAGCAACAGTTGGCAAAAATCCAGTGCAAAAAGTGGATTCCGTTTTTTGGGCTCCTTTTGAACGGTGTTGTTCCAGTTCAGTATTTGTTCGTTATAAGCGATGATATTGGATCCGAACAACTCAGCAAACTGGAAACTAAAAAACTAAAACGGATGCCCGGTTGGCGCTGATGGTCGGCAAAGACTGTTTCTTTTTAAATGAATTTATTGATTGTTTAACTATATCCCGAAAGGGTTAAAACTGAAGTGTTATGAAAAGGGTAAGAATTGGTACCACACAAGTAGGTTTGGTATTTAGAAACGATGACTTAAAAAGAGTGATTGAAAGTGGCGTACACTGGATCTCTCCTTTTGAAACAGTGCAAAGATTTGATTTGCGTCAAGCATTCTACCCATTAACGGAATTGGACATTTTGTTGAAAGACGAAACCTTGGCCAGTATGTTGACTGTGGTAGACTTGAAAGACAATGAATTTGCCATTCAATTGAGAAATGGCGTGTACTGGAATATCTACATAGCTGGTAAACATGCATTCTGGAAAGGCTTGGTTGAAAATGAATTCATCAAGGTTGACTTGAGCAAAGTGGAAATTACAGAAGACATTCCGTTGAACATTTTGGAAAAACCAGATGTAGCTAAATACGTAAGGAGCTTTACTGTTGAACCATACGAACAAGGTGTTTTGTTTGTAGATGGTGAGTTTGTGAAGGTCTTGAAGCAAGGCACTTACAAATTTTGGAGAAACCCAATTACGGTTCACGTAGTTAAAGCCGACATGCGAAAAACGCAAATGGAAGTCTCTGGTCAAGAAATCTTGACGAAAGACAAGGCTCAATTGAGAATAAACTTCTTTGCACAATACCAAGTAAAAGACATTGTAAAAGCAATGGTAGAAAACAAAGACTTTGCAAAACAGTTGTACATCAACTTGCAATTGGCTTTGAGAGAAATTGTGGGCACAATGACTTTGGATAACTTGATGGAAAGCAAAGAACAAATTGCTAACTACATATTGGAGAAAATCCAGAAAACGGCTAGCGATTTGGGTACTGAAGTGAGTGGTTGCGGTGTAAGAGACATCATTTTGCCTGGCGAGGTAAAAGATATCATGAATCAGGTTTTGGTGGCTGAGAAAAAAGCTCAGGCAAACATCATTACCAGAAGAGAAGAAACAGCTTCTACAAGAAGCTTGTTGAACACCGCGAAGTTGATGGAAAACAACGAAATGTTGTTCAGATTGAAAGAAATGGAGTTTGTAGAAAAAATTGCAGACAACATTAGCGATATCAGCTTGGGCGGCAACGACCAAGTTTTGAATCAGTTGAAATCGATTTTTACTCCGATTACTAAGTGAAAATAAGAGCCCCAATAATTTGGGGCTTTTTTATTTGTATGAAGAGGACTACGTCTTTAAATTTGGCACAACAATTGAAACATTAAAAAACCAAGCCTAAAGACTTAATTAAAATGAAACGACTATTTCTGTACTCTTCCTTATTCCTTCTCCTCTTCTCCTGTAAAAAAGAAGAGTTGATCATTCATCCTGAACCAAATGTGGGTACATTGAAGTTTGAAGTAATTTGTAACGGAACTGCTTTGGACCAAGCCGAAATAGAAATTTACACACAACTGAGTTCTACAAAGCAATTATTGCTTACTGGGTACACCAATGGTGCCGGAATTATACAGTTTCAAAACTTGGTGCCCGCTACTTATACCTGGAGAATAAGATACCCTAATGCCACCAGTTTTATTGACCTTCAATCTGGAGGCGTTATCGTAAATAAAGATGGTGCAACTAAAGTTCCGGTTTCTGTAAGTGGTAACTGTAGATAAATTGAGTATTTATACCTCTATTTTGTTGGTCTCAACAACTTATGATAAACATCTATTCTTTCGTAGAAGTAAACCAAATCTCTGTAGGCCTCGTGCCAAGGATCTGAATCATCACCATGAATATTCACCATTTCTTCCCGCCTGTCACCAAATTCATAATAGGTAATTAAGTAATTCAAGTTAAAGGGGTGTATTTTCTCTTTCCAATACATTTCAAAGAGATCAAAATGATTGATGTACGTTTCTCTATAGTACAATGTATGTCGGTAATCACTATTCTTTATACAATGGTGATCTTCTATTGGACGCACCTTTTTTCTTTCACGAGCATAAACTAACACCGAGTCTTGAAAGTATAATTCTACTTCAATCTTCCGACAGGGATCGCTATTCATAATTTTCAGCTTGTCACCAGACTTCATTCTGTACAATGTTGCTTTAACATCGTAACCTTCGCTCATCTTTTCATGATGGTAGGGAAAACGCCATTCTTTGGTTACATCTCTGCCTTGCAACATCTTGTCTATTTTGGTAACAAACTTATCCACTGCTGGGTACTCATTTTTAAGTTTGGTTTCAGCTGTAGCTGGATTTATGAATAAAGCTTTTCTCAATCCAGTTTTTCGTTCTTCCACAAATAGAGTTAGTTTGTTTTGAATCAAATCATTATTATACTCACTAAAATTCCATCTTATGTCACATTGGTCTGGATCAAAACCTTGCGATTTAATCGAATGAACAATTTGTCTGTAGCTCATATACCCGTTTTCATACAGCATATTTTGAACATCCTGTACATCTCCAAAAAACTCCCCATCAGCTGTGAAGATCAGATTGGCAACTACAAACTGCAATTCAGGTGATACTTGTAAACAATACTTAAAAGAGAAATATTGAACCGCCTTATCAGACTGACAAGATTCAAACCAAGAGCAGGATCCATTAGGGAAAATACGACTGAATGATTCATCAAATAAAATAAAGCTCCATTCTGGTATAAATTGGATATACTTATCTGAAAACTCACTCCCAAACATCCATTGTATAACACTATCAGCCTTTGGCATTAAAGCCTGAAATTGCCCTTCATTCTTGCTTGTAGAGGGGCTCGATTTAATATATTCTCCAGAATCATAATCTCGAATTTCATTTAACTCACCCCGTGAAGAGTAGTACTTCCATTTTCCAAATCGTCTTTTTGTATTTCCTTTTCTAAATCGTCTGTAAAACCGGCCTTCCTCTCGAATACCAAGGGCATTAAAGTCAATACTATCTAACGTGTAATCATATCCAGAAGGTAGAACACTATCGTATTTGGCATAATACTCCAGCCCTCCCAGCCTATTCAATTTATGATAAACCTCGGTACACCTTTTATGATTGTGAATAACCACTTCTGAACTATCAGTGAACAATCTATT
>JAOARK010000423.1 GCA_025210575.1 Schleiferiaceae bacterium | reverse complement strand
ATATAGTCTTCATTTAACTCGATACTTTGGGTAGTTTTTGAGACTGTAATATTGCGGTGCGGATAATGCCCTTCATATGGAGATTGGGATGTTTTGTAATTTTCAATTCGATAAACTTCAACTTGCTTAATATCTGCAACCGCAGGCTTCGTTCTTATGTTTAGGTAGGTTAAATAATATTGAATGTCGCTCCATGATTTATGCACGATGTAGTACTCTGGAACTTCAATAATTTTCTCAGGTTTAAAAGTTCCTAGATAATCGATAGTATAGGTTTTCTTTTTGTCGGTATAGTGTAACCGTTGCCCAGAGGTTACTTCACTTTTCAGATACTCATATTCAAACCCTTTAAACTTTAATTGTTCCACTTTTGTGGAGTCAATTTCCCAGCGAATGGGAAGCGTCTTTTCTTTCAATCCAACTTCCGCATCCATTATCACCTTAAGTTGTTCGCCATTTTCATTTGCGTACTGAACAACCGTTTTAAGTAATGCATAAGTCGCCTCTACTCGAGTAGGGTAATCTTTTAGCATGTGCGTTTCAGAAACAATACTGAACGTGTTAAATAGATTTGTGAAACCTGTAGAATAAATGGGTGTCTCATGAAATGCAGCAAATCCTTTATCTGGAGTTTGGCCGTAAATGTTTACGAAGTTGCCTGCTACTACTCCTTCCTTTTTTAAGCCTTTAAATACCTGGGATTTAAAGTCCTTCACACTTTCTTTAAGCGAAGAAGGATATTTCTCCGGTGCAGAAAAAATTAAAGTCTGTTCATACTGGTAATCCGCTCCGTTTGTGGTGTGGTTATCTATAAAAAACTGCGGCTTGAATTTTTCGAAGATGGAATAAAATGCCAAGGTGTTTCTTGTGTCTGCCTTAGTAAAATCTCTATTGAGATCATAATTGTTTGCATTTCCGCGAAAGCCTTGAGATTTTGGACCATTTTGATTGGCCCGTGTATGCTCTCTTCTATTGTACATACCTCCTATGTTATAAGCCGGTATTATTACTATTCTACATTTTGCTTGAATTTTTCCGCTTAATACATCTTCTGCAAAATGCAAACTGGCATCAACGCCACAAGATTCTCCCGGATGTATCGCATTATTTACAAGTATTGTGGCTACTTCTTTCATTGATTCTTGATCAGAATCTTGAAGTGAAATAGGTTCTATTGTAAAAGAATAAATAGGTTTTAAAAAATCTGAATAACCTTGTACCTGAAGAGTTGCATTACTATGCTTGTCTGCCAAGCCATTATAAGACTCAATGAGTTCATCATATGTATAAGTTTCATTATTTAAATACTTCTTTTCCAACTGCGAAAAAGAAGACAAACTAAAAAGGGTTAAGTAGACTATTAATAGTATTCTGTTCATTACATAAAATTGTGATGGAAATGTAGCATTATTCTACAGTTTCTTTTAGGTTTGGGCGATTAGATTTACTGACATGAAGGACATTTCGCTGCTTATATTAAGATTTGTTTTTGGAGGATTAATGATCTTGAATCATGGTATTCCAAAACTTGATAAGCTCTCTCAAAACCCTATCAAGTTCCCCGACCCATTAGGAGTTGGTGCTGAATATTCGCTCTATCTTACTCTATTTGGTGAGTTAATTTGTCCAGTTCTCATCGTTATAGGGTTATTCACTAGATGGGTTAGTATTCCTGCTGCAATTACCATGGCAGTTGCTGCATTCAATGTTCACCTATCAGATCCGCTTTCCGTAAAAGAAGCGTCATTGCTTTTTCTCACTGCATTTACGATCATCCTCCTTCAAGGTGCAGGTAAATATTCTTTAGATAATTTAATTAGGCCGAAGGCTAAGTTTTAACATTTTCTTGAGCAAGTTAGGCTGTTTTGGCGCGTTATAATCTAAAACAGAAGGAACATGCTGAAGAGATTTGTATTTGGAATTTTAGGGATTTTAACGGCTTTGGTCATTTTCTATGCCGAAATGGAGACTTCGTTCTCCCATTTTCTAGAAAACAGAAAGTTACTTATAGCTTTTGCTATTGTTTCCATTGCTTCTTCTTATGCTTATTTTTTTATTCACAAAGTTCTTCAACATCCGCAAAGTGATGACTAGCTTTACGGAATGAATTATTGCTCGCATTGTGGATCTGATCAACTGATTCAAAAAATCCCAAAAACTGAAACTGAAGTTAGAACGGTTTGTCAAAACTGCGAAACTGTGCATTATATAAACCCAAACATGGTTGTGGGGTGCATTGTTGAAAACAAAGGACAAATACTGCTTGCCAAGCGAGGTATAGAACCTCGCAAAGGCTTTTGGAATTTACCCTGTGGTTTTCTAGAAATGAATGAGAATGTTGAAGACGGAGCTATCAGAGAGGTGTATGAAGAAACAGGACTGAAGGTTTCAATCTCACGCTTGCACACCTTGTATAATGTTGTACATAGCGGCCAGGTTTATCTCATTTTTTTAGCAAAAGCGAGCAACAGAGATTTTACAACAAATATCGAGAGCACCGAAATCGGTTTTTTTAGCGAAGAACAAATTCCATGGGATGAAATTGCTTTTTCAGCCAATACTTTTGCCTTAAAAAAATACTTTGAAAACAAATCTGGTAGACCTGAAAATGTGCATCTTGGCAGCACCTTAAACAAATAAGACAATCTTGGAATTACCTTTAGAATACAACTTCTTAGCGCCTAAACAAAGCTCTAAAGAAACCCCTTTATTGATAATGCTTCATGGCTATGGTAGTGATGAAAATGATCTTTTCAGTTTTGCAGATCAGCTAAATGAGAAATTCATGGTCATCAGTTTAAAAGCTCCTCTTCCATTGCCTTGGGGTGGAAATGCCTGGTACGAAATCACCTATTCTGAAAATGCTGAGAAATGGACCAATATTCCTCAAGCTATCGAGTCCAGGAAATTGATTATAGAATGTTTGGAAAAAATAAAAGAAGCTTTTTCAATAGGTGATGTGTATTTATTGGGTTTTAGTCAAGGAGCAATATTGAGCTATAGTTTAAGTATTAATTATCCAGAATTGTTCAGCGGTGTTTTGGCCTTAAGCGGCTACATTGAGCCTAAACTCATACCAGACAAAATTGAAGATCAAGAATACCCCGAAATATTTGCAAGTCATGGAGTTCAAGACCCTGTAATACCTGTTCAATGGGCAAGGCAATCTCAACAAATTCTTACAAAGAATAACATCTCTGTTTCATACAATGAATATGAAATGGCTCATGGCATTAACCCTCAGTGTTTTAACGATATGTTGGAATGGTTAAAAACTCAAAACCTGTTGTAGCCTTCATAATTAGCAATTCAAAAAAAAATCCCTTTATTTTATCGTACTTATTTAAATCAAAAAGATGAAAAAACTAATACTCTCTGCACTCATAGTGCTGGCAACAGCACCCGTTGCTTTTTCTCAAGTTCAACTCACTCTTTACACGGGCTATCAGTTTGGTTCTTCTACAAACTACTATGGCTACCAGAGCGGACGCTTTAAAGTGAATGGTTCACAAGATTGGGCGGCTATGTTGTCTGTTGCTGCGAGACCTGGTACTCAAATAGAATTTAGTTATACCTACATGAGCACAAGTGCTCAATTTGAAAGAGCTGGCATTATCGATGAATCTGTAGGGGATGTTGACATCCATTATTACCAAATTGGAGGAGTACAAGAAAGTAATGTGAGCGAGAATGTTGATCTTTTTGGAACTGTGGCCTTTGGAGGAACCACCTTTGCGCCTAAAGATTCGCGATATCAGAACAACACCTTTTTCTCTATTGGCCTAGGTGGAGGTTTAAAACTCTGGATCTCTGATGCAATCGGGATACGCGCACAAGCAAGATTATTAATGCCTGTTACATGGGGCGGATTAACCTTTGGAACAGGTGGTGCAGGAATCACCACAGGATCTTCAATAATCTCTGGAGATATTGGAGGAGGTTTAATCTTCAGATTTGGAAACTGATCAATTTTAAATAAAATCTCAAATACAAAAGCCTCAGTTTTCACTGAGGTTTTTTTATTTCCATTTGGTCGAAAAAAGATCGGGCCCCGCAATGCGGAGCCCGAAACCAAACTAACCTAACCAATCAACCTATGAAAAAAATCTTTCGCTGTCTACCCTGAAAGGGATCGACATCATATTTCCTTCTTTCTTATAAACGAAAGACTTTAGGTTTTCTTACACTAATTTTTGAACTAAATCAGCAGCTTCTTGTAAAGCTACAGCAGAATACACTTTTAATCCGCTATTAT
>JAOARK010000422.1 GCA_025210575.1 Schleiferiaceae bacterium | reverse complement strand
TAACATTGTTCTCTTGCCCAAAGATTTTACCAACTGTACCGCCACTGTCTTTGATTCGTTTTCTTACATTCAATAACAATGAACCCGAACCACAAGCCATGTCAAATACTTTCTCCAATTTACCTTTTTTGCCTGTAGCAGGGTCTTGACTATCTAAGGTGACAATCTCAGAAAGTATGGTTGAAATTTGCTGTGGTGTATAGAATTCTCCTGCTTTTTTACCTGAACCTGCAGCAAACTGACCAATAAGGTATTCGTAGGCATCACCAAGTGTGTCTGTATCGGTTGAGAAACTGGAAATACCTTCTGCAATCTTTTGAATGATCGTACAAAGTTTTTTGTTTCTCTCGGTTAGGGTTTTACCAAGTTTGTCTGAATTCAAATTGATTTCAGAGAATAAGCCTTGAAATGAATTGTCGAAAGATTCATTCTCTATATAGCGGAACCCTTCTTCAAGAGTAACAAGCAATTCATCATTTTGAGTTCTTGCGAGTTCAGAGATGTTGCTCCATAGGTGCTCTGGCTTAATAATATAATGCACTTTTCTGCGCATTTGTTTTTCAAATTCAGAAATATCCTCTTCATTTTCGCTGTACCAAATTTCCAAGGGATTACTCACCTTCAAGTCTTTCATCACATCCTGTGGAGTGTTATCGGGATAGTCTGAACCCAATTCCTTTTTAGCAGATTCTTCATAGTTATGTGAAAGGTAACGCAAAAACAAAAAGGAAAGCATATAATCACGGAACGAATCTGCATTCATGGCACCTCTTAAATCATCCGCTATTGCCCAAAGGGTTTTTCCTAATTTATCTTGTTCTTTTTGTGTCATAATCTCTCTAAAATTTGAAATTGTAGTTGGTTAACAGCTTGCCGAAAATTTCATTAAACAAGGTTTCTTCACCTTCCGACATGACATTTACTTGAAACTGATAGGCGTTTTTATGTGAAAGTGAATTGAGCATATCCATAGCCTTAGCTGTATCATCTACTCCAATTTCCGAAAGCACAAATCCAGGTCTTGGTGATCCTAGAAATGAAGCAATATTTTCTAGTACTTGTCTTAATAAAACAATGTGAAACTTATATAACTGGTCTTTTCTTGCCTCCTCTAATGTTTGAAGCAAATGCAAGTGATACAGGAAAACATCACCAGATGGATTTTTAAGTTCTAAATCTCCATTCTTATTGCTAAGAATACATGCCTTTGTTAATTCTTTATACTTAGCACTTCTGTCTCCTTTTTTTAACCAATTGAATAGAATTGAAAATAATCCAATATGATGGGTTGAAATTATTGTTCTTTTCTTTAGATAACTCTTTTCAATTAAGTCGAAGATTGATTCTGCGGTAATAAATATGTTGTGTTCGTCTAAACTGGAAACAGGGTCATCAATAAACAAGTGAGCATCTTGTTCTCCTGCCCATGTTTCAACTTCAAAAAGAGCTAAGAAAAAGCACCAAACAAAAATGCGTTCTTCACCTCTTGAGATTTTAATTTGGGTTTTATTTTCTTCGTCAACAAAAAAAGTAATGGACTCAATACCTCTTTCAGGGTTTTCGTCAAGGTTGAAGTCAAATTTATATTTTGGGTTATATATGGCGAGCTTTTCTTCAATGTCCTTAACATCTAAAAATGAATGGAACTGACTTAAACTACTGAAATTTACTTTTAAGGCAATGTTTTCGTTGTTGTTGTCTTCGTCATTTTCCCATTGAAACAAATCTTCACTAAAGGCATTGTAATATACTCCTGCATGGTTCCCGTCATTTTCACTTTTTGAATAGTCTTTATATGCTACCGACAGCCTTGTTTTTCCAGTAGCATTGAAAGCATACATTAGGATAATGTTTTCCTGATTTTCAAAAAGTTGCTTTGCTATATCTGATTGATTTTCTGCCATCTCTTAATTCTCAATTTTCGGAAACAAACCTTGCATTAATCCTTTTTTATGTTGTTGTAGTTGTTCTATTTTTTCTGATTGGGCAATTATTAACTCATCTACAGCTGAAAGACAAGAAGCTATTTTTTGTTGTTCTTTTTTGGTTGGTGGAAGTGCAATTGGCATTAATGTTATCATCGCTCGCCTAACTGAGTCTACGGAGTTTTTAGCACTCAATTGCATTACTCTTTGATAGAAATGTTCTGAAAAATAATAGAAAATGAATTTTCCTTCTATATTTTTATCAAAATCATAAATACAGTAAACCCTTTGGTGATAATCAAATTTCCCAATTATGTAATGATAAATTTTACCAACTCCAACACCATCCCCTGACGTTAGAATTGCTTCTCCATCAAATGAATATGAGCTTATCCTTTCAATAGTTTGAGACCTGACAAAAAACGGATATTTACCATCATCTATTTTATCCTGAGTATCCTTATTTCCAGTAGTAATTTTAGCAACTTCTTCAAGTGGCTTCAATTCCCACTCCCGATCATTCTCGAATTCAGGAAAACGATAGTTAGGTACTTTTTGCCCTTCTTGAGGAAACAAGTTTTGCATTAAGCCTTTTTTCTGGTCTTTTAATGCATCTAGTTTTTCATTGTGAGCAGCTATTAGCTCATCTAGAGATGAAAGGCAAGAGGCTATTTTTTGTTGTTCTTCCGGCTTGGGTAGACCAATAGGTTCAATTTTAAAGTCTGAATAATATATGTGAGGAATACCCGAACCTTTCTTGTAAAAAGTAAAATCAATTGTATTCATCAAATAATAAATCCAATCAAGATTAAACCTTTTTACATCTTTTGATTTTATGTACGCTAGTGTTCCAAGAATAGATGATTTTGGTTGACATAAATTCAAACGACCTACTCCAGAACCATCTTTTACGATTGATATGTATTTTTCTTCTTGTTGGAACTCATCAATATATCCAACAATACTATCAGCTCCATAAACAGGATAACCGTTTTCCTTATGTTCAAGTTTGTTTAAAGCCAAACTTGAACTTTCAGAATCAGCAACATCTTTAAGAGTTTTTTCTTTCCACTCCCCATCCTTTTCAAACTCAGGAAAACGAAATTCCGGTATTAAGCCTTCGGCTTCGCTCAGGGCATGTTTCTTCTCTTTACTCATAAGCTACCGATCCTGAGGTTTGTTAGTGAATTGTGCTGCTATTTCTTGTAGTTTGTTTTCTATCAGTTTTTTATCGGGTAGGCTTAACCGATATTGACTTACCAAGGTTGGCGATAAGTTTCTGGATAAGGCGTATTCTACCACTTCGTCATCTTTGTCACTGCACATTAGCACCCCTATACTTGGGTTTTCATGTGGTTTTTTGATGTCTCTGTCTAGGGCTTCCAAATAAAAATTCAGTTGGCCTAAATGTTCGGGTTTGAACTTACCGATTTTTAGTTCAAAAGCAACCAATGCGGATAGTTCCCGGTGATAGAACAATAAATCAATATAAAAATCTTGGTTGCCTACCTGTAGTTTGTATTCTTCTTTTATAAAGATAAAATCAGTACCTATCTCTAAAAGAAATTGCTTCATATGGAGCACAATGGCTTTTTGCAATTCATTTTCTGTATAGGGTTCAGGTAATCCTAAAAATTCTAAAGCGTAATTGTCTTTAAACAATTGATTGGCTTTAGGTTGCGATTCTCTCAGCAATGGCGAGAGTTTTGGGTTTTGTAGCGTTTGTTGGTAGTGCATGGCCGATATTTGCCTATCTAGGTTTCGGCTTGTATATTTTTGAGCCTTGCAATCGTTTAAATAAAAAGCTTGTTCTTCGGCGGTTTTGCAACGCGAAAAAATAATGGTGTTATGGGTCCAAGGTATTTCTCTCGTCAATGCTGAGAGTTTTTGATTATCCTTGTACGTTTCGTAGAACTGTTTCATCCTCCAAAGGTTTTTATCGCTGAAGCCTTTGCTGGCAGGGTCTTTTAAGCTAATGTAATTTGCCAATTCTTTTACCACGCCTTTTCCCCATTTTTCAGTTTCTACTTTTAAGCTAATGGTTTTTCCAATATGCCAGTAAAGATCAATTAAGGTGGTATTGATTTGTTTTACCGCCTTTTGTTTCGCTTGTTGAATAACTTTGAGCAAGCCATCAAAGTCGGAATGGAGCATCTTTAAATTACTCATAAGCCGCTAATCCTGAAATTTCACGCCCTTGGGCTAATTTTTTTAATTGAGGTACTAAGTCGTTCATTAAAGCGGTTTCTGCTTTACTGCGCTGTTTCCAGCCCAGTTCTAATGGCTCCATCAGGTCTGTGAGTTTTTCACCGTCAAAAATCATTCGGCTCATTATTTGTTCTACAAAGGCTTTTATAGCCGCAGTTTGTAAGCCATGGTCATTGGCAATTTTCGCCAACTCCTTATCGTACTTTTCTACCTTAAAGGTTTCAAAGTTTTGTTTCAGGTCATCAGTCGTTTGTCCTTTGCCCCAATCTACTTGATTGATGTAATCGGTCAAATCTTCTTCCTCATCCATCAAGTTAGCATTAGACTTCAACAAGCTTATCACTTGTGCTTTGGTCATTTTCTGTTTAGATGGTTTTTGCTGCGTGCTATCTGCAATCAGGCTCATGATATAATCATAGTCTATCACCGCAGAGGCAAAGAGTACAAATTCAAAATCCAACTGCTGAATACCTTCAGGTGCATTGTCGCCTTCTTTTTCTTGTCGTTTCTTGAACGCTTTGGCCGTTTCTAAATACGAGCTTTTAAACTCCTGATACCTATCTTTAGGTAAAGCCGCTTCAATGGTTTTCTTTTGTGCTTCGTCTAAATCTGTGTATTGGTCTAGTTGGGTTTTAAGGCGTTGTACTTCCTTAAAGTTTTTTATAAAAGCAATTTTAGCGGCATCGCCACGTAAGTTGTACACTTCTTGTGGTTCGTTCACCAAATTGTGCTCCTGCATAAATTCGCCCAATTGCTGCACCGCTTCTTTGTAGGCTTCAATAACTACTGGCGCAGGATCAACCATCCAAATTTCAGCTGCTTTACCACCTTCTTCACCAGAGAAGAGCGTAATGGCTTTGTTTACGGCATCTTGCTGCGAACGGAAATCTAAAATGTTACCATACGGCTTGGTATCATTTAATACACGGTTGGTTCTAGAAAATGCCTGAATCAATCCGTGATATTTCAGATTCTTATCTACATACAAGGTGTTTAGGTATTTAGAATCAAACCCTGTAAGTAGCATATCTACCACAATAATGATGTCTATCTTATTTTTATGCGGATAATCTTTGTTGCTAAATTTTTGGTCTTTAATACGTCTTTGTACATCTTGATAGTACAAATCGAATTCTGTGATACGGTGGTTGCTTCCAAACTGATTGTTGTAGTCTGCAAGAATCTCGTTCAATGCTTTTTTCTTTTCCTCTGGGTTCTGTTTGTTATCTTCTTTCTCTTGGGCTAAATCTTCTTGTATCTGTTGAATGTCTTTATTTCCCTCGGCAGGAGGCGAGAATACACAAGCAATGTTTAACGGTATATAATTCTCATCTTCCGCTTTTTTCTGTTCTTGAAGGGATTTGAATAGACGATAATATTCAATGGCATTGTTGATAGAGGCTGTTGCCAATACAGCATTAAACTTACGTTGATTGGTTGCAGCGTTGTGTTTTTCAATTATTGCTTCAACCACCGCTTGTTGTGCAATGCCTGCCTGCCGGTTGGGCAGGGCTTCACCAGGTTTGCTAATGTTCGTTCCTTCACCTTTGAAATAGTCTATATGAAAACGCAGTACGTTTTTGTCGTCAATGGCATGCGTAATAGTGTAGGCATGTAATTGTTTTTCAAAAATGCTCTCGGTGGTTTTTAGCGTTTTTTCTTCACCATTGATTTCATGATAAGTTGCATTGTCAGCGAAAATCGGTGTTCCAGTAAAACCAAACAATTGTGCATTCGGAAAGAACTCTTTTATGGCTTTGTGATTTTCTCCAAATTGCGAACGGTGGCACTCATCAAAAATGAATACCATACGTTTATCGCTCAATGGTTTTAAGCGTTCTTTGTATTGTGCTTTGTGCGTTCCGTCAAGTGCAATCCCCAATTTTTGAATGGTGGTAACAATTACCTTGTCAGCGTAATCGGTTGACAGGAGTCTTCTTACCAAAGTTTCTGTATTGGTGTTTTCTTCTACACTGCCTTCCTGAAACTTATTGAATTCCTCACGAGTCTGTCGGTCAAGGTCTTTACGGTCGACCACAAACAAGCATTTTTCAATATCAGGGTTATCTTTCAGTAGGGTAGAAGCCTTAAAAGAAGTCAATGTTTTTCCACTTCCTGTGGTATGCCAGATATATCCGTTACCTCTGTTTTGGTGAATGCAATCTACAATCGCTTTTACCGCATAGATTTGGTAAGGTCGCATAACAAGCATTTTTTGCTCGCTTTCTACCAATACCATGTATTTACTGATCATTTCACCCAAGGTGCACTTGGATAAGAATTTTTGAGTGAATGGTTCAAGGTGTGTTATCTTGTTATTCGTCTCATCTGCTAATTTGTAAATAGGGAGAAATTGCTCGTCTGCATTAAATTGAAAATGCTGATTCTTATTGTTGGAAAAATAGAATGTGTTTGTTCTATTGCTTACAATAAACAACTGCATAAAACATATCAGCGAATTACCATAACCATTACCTGGTTCTGTTTTGTAATCCACAATTTGTTGCATTGCTCTTCGTGGTGAAATATCAAGTTTCTTTAGCTCAATCTGAACTACAGGCAAACCGTTAATCAACAAAATCACATCATAGCGTTGGTTGCTATTCTCGGTGTTCATTCGCAACTGACTGATCACTTCAAAGTCGTTTTTACACCAGTCTTTGATGTTTACCAAAGTGTAATGTAGAGGTGTTCCATCCTCACGTTGGAAGTATTGTCGTTCACGCAAAAGTTTTGATGCAGCAAATACATCAGGCTCAGTAATTTCTTCTCTTAACCTTAAAAATTCGCTATCAGAAAGGCGAACACGGTTAAGTGCTTCAAATTTTTCTTTGAAGTTTCGCTCCAGCGATTTTCTATCCTTGATATCAGGACGATGAGTGTATTTCAACTCAATAAGCTGTTGAATGAGCTGTTCTTCTATTTGAAATTCTTTAGTCATTGATAACTTCTTTCCGTAGCTATTTTGGTTTGGTAACAAATATCCAAGTTGCTTGTTTACAATCTTTAGTCTTGATTCTGCCCGTTCTATTTTCAGTCAGCAAGGGTAACAAGGTAATGTCTTGTATTAAAGAAGCTTATTTTTACTCGTGCTTATCCATAAACCGTCTCGATTTTCGGGCCTTGTTACGTTTTTTATGCTGTTTTAGGTTAAAAAAGAAGATGATGGCGAACACCCCCAGTAGAATATAAATACCGTACTCTCCCATAATGTGCTTTGTTTGGCTTACACTATTGTGGTTTGCTAAAAGTGCAAGTGTTGTTTCAACTGATGTAAAAATACGATTAAACTGGAATTATAAGAGGAAGTCTTCTTCTAGATCAGTTATCGGTATGCACAGGGAATAGGGCAAAGTCCTTGGGCGATTTGTTCTTGGGCCGTATTTTAAAATGTTGTTTTTCTTGGTCGTCCCTAAAAAAGACCAAACCTCCGAAGTAAAGGTCTATGGTTATCTGGACTTGCTGCTGTTGTTTTATATCTTCCCAGGCTTTTTCCGCTACTTTGGAAGCGTGGGGCGCATTAATGTAGAGGAACGTATCTTTTTTTGTATGGGCCTCGCATGGCGGCCATTGGGACTGGGGTTGGTGCCAATACCACAGTTGCCAAGTCGAATGCTCGGTTTTATCGGGGGATAGCTTTTGTGCCTCTTGTTTTAAACGATCCGGGAGCGCTTGGGGGTTTTGTATGGTCGGATTAAAATACCGTATCGTTTTTAGGAATAGTAAGTCGGAAGGGCTGCCCTTAAAACCGAGTTTCGGGTATAGGCCTTCGGTAATGAGGCGATATACAAAAGGGGAGTGCACTCCATGATGGCTATGGGCACTGATCCAAAACCGGATGTAGTTCCACCAACGCATCAATCTTCCAATTGGGCCGATAGTTCGAACCAGCGTTCGGTTTTACCTTCCAAATCGTCTTCCAAGGCCTTGAGTTCTTGCGATAGTTGGGTAATCGCATCTACATCCAACCCTTCGTCCAAGAATTTATTTTGAAGGCTTTCCTTTTCTTTTT
>JAOARK010000421.1 GCA_025210575.1 Schleiferiaceae bacterium | reverse complement strand
TTCGATTTATTTTCAAATGAAACATATGTTCCTACAGAGCCCCCATCGGTGCTGTATTCAAAGTCTGCCTCTGGGGCTTCTTCTACATTTACTGCAAATGTTGCGGTACGTCCTTGAGCTACATACGTAAACGATACCTTTCCTAAAGGAACATCTTCTGCGGAAGGCGAGAAAGAATAACCCTCTTCACTTTCTTCCACGCCAGGTCCCGTAACCTGACCTCCTGCTGGACTTAGTGTAAATTCATAACTGTTCTCATCGTTTTTACAAAACTGTCGGTCTTCTAAAGCAATTAGAACTTTTGGTTCGGGTAAATTGATCTGTGTTCCTCCTTCTCCACAGCATACATAGGGTAAAAAGAAATCAAACAAAACCATTCCATCCGTGGCAACGACCTCATCTTTTCGGTCTATTCCTGATATGAACATATCGCCAAAACGATTCAATATCTCCGGATTAATTTTCAAGCCGCGCGATTCAGCAAATGCATGAGCTTCTTCCGCAAGTGTCTTTTTAGCCGTCCCAATTTCATAGGCCTCGGCCATTTTCATTGCTGCTGTCCGTGTGTTTTCTCCACCTTCTTTTTTAGATGCATACACGGTAGCCATCAAATTCATCGCAGGTAACTTTAGGTTCAGCTTGTCTAAAGTGAACGGCTTGTATTGCTCTGTTTTTTCGGTTGAGTGATACACCAATAGCAAGGTCCCTCCTTTAGTTGTACCTGATTTGTGATCAATACCGGGATGTTTTTGAGTGAAATTCTCGAATCGCCACTCCTCTAAAATTTCTAATGTTCTTAAGCGATGTTCGTTTAAAATCCCAACGATCTTTTTCAGCGTACAGATAGCCTTTAGACTTTTCAATTTATCCGATAAGCCTTCTAAGTAATAGGGAATCTCTCCATCGCTTGCAGCAATGTACTTGTCTAGGAGATCTATGAACTGATCTAAGAAATTTCTAAACCCTAGAATAAAGGCTTTGAGTTCATCAAACTTAAAATTGCTCAATGTTGCCGGCTTAATTAAACCAACCAACTCTTCAATTTCATCGATAGTAATTAAAAGGAATAAGATAATCTTTCCCGAGGTGGGCGTTCCTAAACCAATATAATTTTGATACAGTTCTAGTATTCGTGAACTTTTAAAGGGCTCGTTTTTTACCAAGTCTAAATACGCTCTTCCAAAAGACCCTTCTCGAACATCACATTTCTGAGATAAGAATTGTCCTTTTACATGTTGAATGATCACTTGCTTATAGGTGAACATTCTAGCTTGAGGGGTGTAATGCGTATAAGTAGCACTTGCAGCGTTTACCGTAGCTGTAAATTGAGACCCTAAAATGTCAGAAAAGCTGAAGTTTGGTGCTGCTGCTTTTACATCTACTGCCCTATTGGTGTTTGCTGCGGGGTTAATGCTTGCTACAGCACATAAAGGGGCTTCCAAACCACAAAACAGCTCTGTCTTAGCTGCATCAAATAAGGCCTCTAAATCTTGAAACCTTGATTCCGGAATAGGATTGGCATCAACAGGAACACCTCCTGTACTTAAAGCCATGACTTTTATTGGTACTCTGTAGCTGTTGATCTTCGATTGTACCTCGCGCAGTGCATCCTGGTAATTTTTACCTACATGACCATCTATTCTAAAGAATGAATACTCCTCTATATCAAGGTCTAGTACTGCTTCGGGATTGTTGTAGTAATAGTTATTGTATTTCCATCCACCAAAGTTATTCTTCTTAAAGTTCCATTGGCGCAACCAATTCCAGTTGCTCTTCTCGTTTGGTTGTAAGTAGAAGGGTATTGCTTTTTCAGAAAGCGGTTCCTTCCCGTAAACGGAGGGAATGATTTTGATTTCCTTTTCCTCAAAGAATCGATACTCGGTTAATATTCCCAGTACACGATCGAGATAGAATTTTACCGCTCCCAGTTTTTGATGAGCTGCTGGGGATGTTGGCGCATGCACGAAATAGTTTCTAAAGAGTTTCGGTACGTCCTGTCCCAAATTAGCCAATTCTCCTAAGGCCAAATGTTGCGGAAACAAATCAATATCCGGACAGCATTCTACCATCCATTCTGAAGCCTCTTTGCTGAACTCGTTTATGGCCGCGGATAAATCACAGACGTAATCATATGCCAATTGCACTGTCTCTGGATCTTTTTTAGCCGCTTCAATAACTTTTTTTACCTGTGCCCAGCGTTGAGTTAGAATTTTTGTCGCCTCTAGTTTGTCCTCGTACAAAGTCTCTATAAAGGTTAGTGCGATGTCAATTCTTGGAACTACTGTACTAATGTTATCGCTAAAAACTTCTGCTATTTGATTGTGGTTGGTGAGCCTTTGAGCTAAAACATCAAAGCGAGGACACACTATTTTTTTGATTGCATACTTGGCAAGAATTGCAGAATTCAGGTCCTCAAGTGTGTCGTCATCTTTACTGAAATACAGCATGAGATCTTTGAGTAAAACCAATAATGGTCTAACTGTAAAAACTAATTCTGATCCCTTGTCGTCACAATCTCCCTCAATGCAATTTTTTAAATCTACATGTTCTATCTCTAAAAAGAGAACAACGACTTTATCTCTAAAAAAGTTTGCGCCTAATTTTTTAAAGGCTGTGAGGTTCTCCCCTAACTCCTCCTTCTCTTCACAAAGCTCCCATAGTTTAAATGGCTTGTTCTTTTTATCATGGAAGGGTAGATATTTAGGGTTTGCCGGTAATGTATAATCTCTAACTTGAGTATAGCTCTTGTCGCCACAAAAATCAATAAGATACCCCATGCTGGTAACGCCATTTCCAGCAGAGATCTTCAATTCTTCTTCCGTTAAGTTCAATTCTAAACCACAAGCTATTCCTGTTCCAATCAATAGCCTTCGCGTAAGCAAATCTTGATGCTCAAGGTACTGCGTAGTATCGTTTAGATTTTGTGCCGAGAGCACCTGATCTTTTTCATAAACGGGATATTTGTTTGTTGTTTTCATGGCGTTGTTCTGTTAGAAATTTCCCAATTTGGTTTGGTTAAGAATTACCGGATTTTCATCTTGATCGTCTTCACAGTCGTGTAATACTGCCTCAGGATATACAGACGTTAATCTGCGTAAAGCATGTATCAGTTCATTCGCTTCGGTTGTAAGAATAGTTGGCCACGGACATTTTCCTCTCGCAGAAAGCCATGCCAAGAATTTATCTTCAACTTGAATATATTCTTGCCACCCTACCCAACAGATCTTTGGCATAATGTGGGCTGGCATTATCGTTCTTATTTCTTTTTCAATGTAATTGCGGTATTTCATGTTTCTAAAGTTCTGCGGCCAATACGGCAAAACCACAGTCAGTCTGAAACTATATGGGTCAGTGGCCGCACAATCTTTTAGATCAATACAGTCTACTATAAATGCATAGTCCGTGCTTTCGGGACGCATTAAAATGTGTTCAACAATCATCCCTGTTTCGGATACGATCTGCGTTTGGTTGGTCCACTTTTCAAGAAATGCTTTGGCCAACGTTTCATTTGCAATAAGTCCAGAACGCATTTTGCCCTCTTCAATTTCTATTTCCACTCTCCATTTAGATCCCGCTTTAACGACTTCTCCTCCATGCACGGCAAATGTGTTA
This sequence comes from Schleiferiaceae bacterium, assembly GCA_025210575.1. Lineage (GTDB taxonomy): Bacteria > Bacteroidota > Bacteroidia > Flavobacteriales > Schleiferiaceae > JAOARK01. The sequence continues at coordinate 4,130 of JAOARK010000421.1, read as the reverse complement.
AAAGCCTTATCGTTGAAGGCTTCTGCTAGCTCGGTAGTTGAGAACCATTTATTTGCGGTGAATAGAGTTTTGTTCGCATCTCTTGTTTTCCATTGAACAGAATGAACAACATCACCACCATCATTTTTAGTTCTGAAAACCGGTTTGAAACCAATAGAAGTGTTTGCACTAATTCCGAGTTGACTGAATAGTTTATCAAGCCACCCGCCTCTTCTTTCATTTTCTAGAATGTTAGGAGCCGAACTACGTTTGTAGCTGAGCAATGCGTACGACTTGAGAAAGTCTATTTTATCTTGTACCTCCTCTTTTAAAACCGAAAGTTCACTCTTGTTTTCAAAATATTTACCAAGGTTGTGATGGTCTATATTTTCATTTACTCTCGCTAAAAGGTGATCGAGAATACCATTTCTTCTTGTCAAAAATTCCTCCTCATCTTCGAGCCACCCGTTTAGGTCACTCAAGTAACTCGCTTTATTGACATAGAGCTCATCTCCTTCTCTAATTCCCATTACCTCTTGAGAAAAGTAGCTTTCGTCAATTGATGGGTCTAAGGAAATCCAGTTTTTGAATTGGTTGAGTTGTGCGAGATAGTTCGTCAATAATTGATCGAATAACATCAAATAGCCCTTAAGCTGCTTGGCCGCATTCTTCCGAACAGTATTTACAGTATTCGGTAATCCGTCTTGACTAACTCCGTAAAGTTGAGGAAGTTCGTTTACCACAGAAAGATATTGACTCAGGTTTTTATTCACACCAACGTCATTCACTGTAGATGTAGCATCACTCAATCTAACCCTTAGGTTGTCCAATTTTAACCCTTCAAAAAGCTCCTGCGTTTCACTTTTTCGGGTTACAAAAGGAACTTTCTCCTTAAAGAATAGAATCTTTGATTTTCCTTTTGAAAACTCTGGTTTATGGCCAGGGCTAATGGTGAGTTCCCACTTCTTGTTTTTCTCGATAGCAGCACCCCATGCGTTGTATTTGGTCATGCTAAAGTTGGTTAGGTTCATAACCCCTTCAACATCCATGATCAGGTTTATCACATCAGAAGCATAAACGGCCTTTTTCATTTCCGATGCTTCTAACTCCGTTGTTTTTATAAAGCCTCCATCTAATTTTGGTCCTTCAAAGATCTCTTCGGTTATCCAGCCTTCTTCTCTAAGCTCATCTTCACTGTAAAAGTTCACCCTCGGATTTAGATACTTGTCTAACTCATACCAAATATGAGCTTCAAGTACTTCTAGATCTGCTGTGGGATCTGCTTCAATATCAAAACAAAATGCAACTTCTTCTGCTTTAGCTTTTTCCACATTCACCAAATCTTCGCATAAGTTTCGGTTATCGTGGTAAGCAAAGGCAACCTCTGTTAAAATTCTGCTGATTTCCTGCTCTCTTCCTAACCATGTGGGAATTGCGGCTCGGTCAGCTTGCTGATCAAGAATATTTCTGATCTTTCCTTTTGTAAGTTCTTTATCCCTTGTGCTTACTATCGCCTTTCCTACATATTCCTTAGTATCACCTTCAAACTTGATCTTCAATTTAAGGTCATAGCTGTATCGGCCTTTGGCTAATGCCGTTCCTGCCGAAACCACGATATTGCTGATCTTACCAATTTGCCACAACTTGTCTTTCTTGGTCCACTTAAAAGCCGCTCTTATTTCCAGTTGAGACCCTGCGTTAGACCCTTCAAGCAGCGTGTAATAGAGCGCATTGCTGTTCAAGTTCCCCCACTCTTCATGGTTTTCTAACTCCACAAAAGCATTATATCTCCCTTTAATGAAACCGCTTTTTTTCTGAACTGTATGAGAAAGCTCCTCTTTCTTTTCATCAATGTAAAAGTCAGGCGACCCTTTAGTTATTGGTATTAGCCAAGCATTTTGTACTCCAGGAATATCGATGAATAGTTTGCGATAGTCATTTAAGGTAACGGGCTGAATCGTTAAAATTTCATCAGGCCCATAAAACGAATTCTTAGGTGTTGTTTCTCCTTTTGCGAATTCTAGAATGTCTTTAATATCAAACTGAAAACGATAACCGATGTCAACCAAAGCGTAACACAAGGCTTCAATAATTGATATTCCTGGGTCATGCACATTATAGTCTGTCCAATGTGCACTAGACAAGCTTTCAATTCTTGCAATAGCTTTTTCACGAAGCAGATTGTAATCAACAGCCTCCTTCGGTTTTGTGTTCCCAACTATGTACAAGTCCTCTTTCACGTAATCACTTTTATAGTGTGTTCTTTAGCTGAAACCAACAATGCCGCTTGTATGTTCGTTTTTGCCGTTTCAATATTCAATTGGTTTTCACTTGGTTTTAATGGGTCTATTATCACATCCATAACCAAGTTTTTCAAATAATTCACATAGTGTCTTTCGTCAATAAAATCTATGACCTCAGCTTTATTGATCGTACTTTGAAATATGGTTTTTCTCACTCCAGAATTAAATGGAGATAAGAATTCTATCAGTTCTGCATGGAGTTGAGCCTTGTAAAATTCCTTTTCTAGAATATCATCGTTAAACTTCACATTGAACTCCAGCCTTACTTCATAGTAAATTGGGTTCTTCACATGAAGATTCACAAAGGGAGAAAGCTTGGCCTGTAAATGACTTTTAACATTCTCCAGGGTAGAAATTGCGGTGTATCTTTTTATCTCATCCTTATCCCAAAAATTGGGCAACGTAATTAAGGTAATATGCCCCGGTGCAGATTCTGAATAATCGACCACACCCGTAGTTTCGTTCTCTTCGTATTTTGTGTGGGTAATACAACGAACCCTTTTAATCTCATCAAACTCTTGTAAAACGAGTTGCTCATAATCCAACATTTCAACACTTCTATCTTTATGTCGGCTTCGCTGGCTTATTCTGTTCTTAAATGTTGCCTCATCTTCTTTCTTCTTACCACCAAAAGAGGCAAGTGGCTGATGAATCTTTTTAATTCCCGTTATGGGGTCTAAGAACTTCTTCACTGTTCCTTCCTCCAAAGGCTCCTCAAAATGACCTTCTGCTATTTCTTCGCAGAAAAGAGTAGCGCTAAATGCTTGCGCGCTAATGGCTAAAATGTTGCATACCGCATCTGGGTCTTGAGAAACCTCCGCCTTTATCCAAAATAGATCAGATCCCATGTGCGTACCCGGATCCTTGAATCTCAAAGGTATTTCTGCTGTTACAATGCCCGTTTGAATAAGCCCGTTGGTGCTGTCTATGAGCTTATCCGTTTCAAAGCTTTTCCATTGGTTGTCTTCCAAGTAAGACCATTTTACATCAGGTGCCTTCTTCAATGGGTTTGAGCTTCCCTCCACAATGGAAAACAACACATTAAGGGAGCTTCCTGGAACGGAATCCTTAAAACCAACAAACAACTCTCCTTCGTTTGCAGCGTTCCAAACAAAGTTTGGATTGTCTTGGTCTAAATCATTGCCATGTGCTGGATGTGTGCCAAATGGTGTAATGTGGTAAAACTCCAACTTATCACTTACTTCTTTATTAGTTTTGGTCAATTTGAGTTCTTCCCAACTCGTGGTGTAATCAATGCTTATTCCGTCTATCTCTGGCACATATGGTTTCTCAGGAAGTGTTTCAGAAGTATCAGGGTTTTTGGCAATTTTCATTGCCTGGCGCAGGTATTGAGTGGGATATGTTTCATGACCCATAGTATTGTAGAGCAAAAACTTGAGGAAACCGCTATGGCTTTGAGTAGTGTACACATCTGATTCCTCTTTTCCAATCAAGGCTTCATGGTTAAATTCAAAAACGGAACCGTTTAAAAGACTTGTAAATTGAAGATAATCTACACGAGGTTGTTTAGGTCTTACCCAATTGTTTTTATCTAAAATGGAGATGTTGGTCCACGCACTTGCCCATGTCTTCCCAGAAAAAGATTGGTTAATTTTCCAATTCATTTTCAGCTTCCCTGAAGCAACTTTTTTTGAGAATACTTCACTAGATCCTATCACCATAAAATCACCCGTTTCTGGTGATGGCCCCAGCGGTAAAAATGCCTTCGATCCATCCAAAGAACCCAACTTGTTGGCTAAAGTCAATTGCTTCAAACCTTCAACTTTTACTTTGTTTTGAACCGATACCATTTGTGCCGACCTCAACGCGTAAATCAAGCTGTCTTCA
>JAOARK010000420.1 GCA_025210575.1 Schleiferiaceae bacterium | reverse complement strand
TGCGGTTAACAGCGTCCCTTCCTTTCCTGCTGGCATGGAGCCCATTTTGGTCTACAAAAGAGAGAACTTAAGAACCTCTATCAGCTTCTCTTTAAGCGGAAATAACATAGACCTTAAAACATTAAAAGAAGTTGCTCGAAGAGTTGAATTAGAATTGAGAGCAGCTCCGGTGGTAAGCAAAGTTGAACTTGCAGGGTTTCCAGATGAAGAGATTGAGATCGCCTTTTCTGATCATGCTTTACGCAACTATGATATCACTTTTCAAGAGGCGTCAAGTGCGGTTCAGGCCGCTAACCTTGACATTACCGGAGGAACTTTAAAGGGAGAGCGCGAGGAAATATTGATTCGCGCCAGACAAAAAAAATATTTCGCTAAAGACTTACAAGACATCCTAGTAAAAGCCATGCCAGATGGTCGCACTATTACTTTAAAGGATGTAGCTACCATAAGAGATCGTTGGAGTGACGACCCCAACTATACCGAAATGAACGGTAACCCATCGGTGGAGGTTTTGGTTCAGAATACCAATGAAGAGGATCTTATTGTTACAGCAGACTATGTGAAAGAATACATAGAAGAATTTAACCTGAAGAATGACGCTATTAAGGCCGAAGTTATTGATGACCAAAGTATCACGCTGGTTCAACGTAAAGAATTACTACTTGAAAATGGAGCGGTTGGTGTTATTCTGGTTTTCTTGCTCCTTTCGCTTTTCTTGAATATTAGACTAGCCGTTTGGGTAGCAGTGGGAATCCCCGTTTCGTTTGCAGGTATGTTCGTATTGGCCAGTTACTTTGGCATTTCCATCAATGTACTTTCCCTTTTTGGAATGATTGTAGTGGTGGGTATTCTGGTAGACGATGGCATTGTAATTTCAGAAAACATCTATCATCACTTTGAAAAAGGAAAGAGTATTTCTCAAGCTGCTGTAGATGGAACAATGGAAGTTTTCCCAGCTGTATTCTCAGCAGTGTTCACAACTATCGTGGCGTTCTCATCCTTCTTTTTTCTCGATGGACGATTGGGAGATTTCTTCTCCGACATGTCTTTTATTGTGATCGCCACTTTGATCATTAGCCTCTTTGAAGGAATGCTCTTCTTACCCGCGCACATCGCGCACAGTAAGCTCAGTCGCAAGTCAAAGCCTAATGCTTTAGAACGTTTCACCAATAAGGCAATTTATATTCTAAGAGACAAAACATACGAACCTGTACTACGATTCTTTTTGCAATACAGACTCATTGCCGTATCAATCTTCATTTTCTTCTTCATCATTACCATCGGTGGATTTATGGGAGGAATTCTGAAGTTTACCTTTTTCCCTCCCATTGGTAGCGATAAGATTGAAGTGAACTTGAGTATGCCCGCTGGAACTAGAGAGCATATTACTGATTACTGGTTAGATTACATTGAAGATGCCGCGTGGAAAGCCAATGAATTATATAAAAGCGAACGGGAAGACGGCAAAGACGTAGTAGTTGGAATCGAAAAAAAGTTAGGTCCTGGAAAAAACAAAGGAAAGTTAAACATCATCCTTCTGGATAGTGAAACGCGTAACATTCAAGATTTCGAAATACAAAACCGAATAAGAGAAATTGCCGGCCCTATTTACGATGCCGAGAATCTCAATTTTGGAGGTTTTAGTCCATTCGGACGACCTATTTCTATTTCACTTTTAAGTAATAACTTAGAACAGCTTAGAGCCATAAAGCAAGAATTGAAAGTAACATTGAACAACTATAGCAGTTTAAAAGATGTTACCGACAATGACGCAGAAGGAACCCGAGAGATCAATCTTGAATTAAAACAAAAAGCCAGACTTTTAGGTTTAACTACGCAACAAGTATTAAGTCAGGTGCGTGCTGGTTTCTTCGGTCAAGAAGTTCAGCGAATTCAGCGCGGCCGAGATGAAGTCAAGATCTGGGTAAGACTTGATGAAGCGGACCGAGACAATGTCTTCAAGCTAGAAGAATTCTTAATCAACACGAATACGGGAGCTTCTTATCCATTACGTGAGCTGGTCGACTTCAACATTCAAAGAGGAGCAATTAGCATTAACCACTTAGATGGTCAGCGTGAAATAAAAGTTGAAGCGGACATGAAAGATCCCAATGCTTCAGCCCCTGAAATTTTAGCTGATATCAATCAAAATGTTTTACCACTTCTTTTTGAAAAATATCCGGCCGTAAGCACTACCCAACAAGGGCAAGCTAGAGAGTTAAAAAAGAACAGCGATTCTGCCGGAAAGGTTATGCCGGTGATCTTCTTTATCATGATTCTGATCATCACCTTTACGTTCAGATCATTCATTCAAACGATCATTATCTTCTTACTCGTTCCACTCAGTTTTGCTGGAGTAGCCTGGGGGCACTGGTTTCAAGGTATTCCTTTAAGTATTTTCTCCATCTTAGGAATTATAGCCTTGATCGGGATTATTGTTAACGACAGTCTCGTTTTGGTGAGTAAATTCAATGGTTTCTTAAAAGAGGGAATGTCATTTGAAGACGCGGTGCACAATGCTGGTGTAAGTAGGTTTAGAGCCATTTTCCTAACCTCAATTACCACCGTTGCCGGTCTTTCGCCATTAATTCTGGAGAAGAGCTTTCAAGCACAATTCCTAATACCGATGGCGGTTTCTATCGCTTATGGAATTGCCTATGCTACTTTCCTTACATTATTTCTGCTTCCTGTATTGCTTTCATTCTTAAACGATGGAAGGGTAGTATTGAAATGGGTATGGACCGGAAAGAAACCTACACAAGAAGAAGTTGAACCCGCTGTAAAAGAAATTAAAAATGAACAAGAAATGGATGACCATCTGTCTACTGATTATTAGTGGATGGATTACAGCGCAACCTACGCTAACATT
>JAOARK010000419.1 GCA_025210575.1 Schleiferiaceae bacterium | reverse complement strand
TATTGAAGACCTGCTGCAATTTTTGAAAAGTCACCCTGAGTATAACCCTTGTCTAAAGTTACCTGGTAGATTTTTTTTGCTCCATGGCTTGGATGTGTGAGTTTTTGGGCAACCTCACCATCATTAGTAAATAAGAGCACACCTGTTGTTGCCCGGTCTAATCTACCCACAGGATAAATACGCTCTTTACAAGCTCCACCAACTATATCCATTACCGTTTTACGGGCTTTTTCATCGTACATAGTGGTGATGAATCCTTTAGGTTTATTCAAAAGCAAATACTGTTTTCCTTCGCCTTTGATTGTCTCCCCGTTGTACTTTACCGTGTCGGTAGGCATCACTTTGTATCCCATTTCGGTAATGGTCTTTCCGTTTACAGCTACCATACCCGAGGCTATGTGTACATCCGCTTCTCTCCTAGAACATAATCCAGTAGCAGCAATAAATTTGTTTAGGCGAACTCCTTCTGAACTGTCTTTGGTGCTCAGTACGTTCTCGGCCTCTTTAAGTTTAGGTTTATAGAATTTGCGCGTGTTCTCTACGTTTTGAGAGCCTTTTTTCTTTGGGCGGTTTGAATTGGGTTTGCGAGAAGATGGACCTCTTCTGTCCTCTTGTTTTCCTCGACCTCGCCCTGCTGAATTTCCTCTTCTCATCTGTAGATTATTTTGTGGCAAATGTACAATGCGAATCTCATTTATAGGGTAGGGTAAAAAGCACCTTCTATATGGTCTATTTTTGGCGGATTTTGGTTCAGGATAACAGCAATAACATCAAATCGAGTCTCTAAATCTGTCTCGGTGAGATTAATGTATCCCTCAGTTGCATTAATAATTTGTTTGATCTGTCGGCCACTTACAAAATCCATAATGGTTCCATAGTCTTCACTCGCACGGGTTTTTACTTCTACCACCACTAAGAAATTGTCTTTTTCAGCGATGATGTCAACCTCTGCTTTTTCGAAGACAAAGTTCCGTTCACGAATTAAATAGCCATTTCTTTCAAGATAAATAGAGGCTAAGTCTTCACCAAAGTTTCCTTTTTTGTTGTGTTCGGCCATAATATGAGTATTTGGAGCTAAGTCTTCAATATGGAATTGTTCGAGTTCACTAGAAGTGAGTATTTGGCTCCCAACATAACTGTTTGGTTATCATCTAAATGACCAATAGGAAAGTTGAATGCGACAGGGTAATTATATTCTTCAACCGTTTCATTAATGATTTCCTCTGCGGTTTTGCCAAAGGGTATTGTGTTGTCGTTCATGTCGCTCATGCCCCCCACAACAAGCCCAGCTAAATCTTTGAGCATGCCTGCTCGTTTTAAAGCCTGCATCATTCTATCAATGTGATAGAGGTACTCGTCTAAGTCTTCTATAAATAGGAACTTGTTTTTAGTCTTTAGTTGGTCTTGGCTTCCTAAAGTGCTATAGAGTATGGATAAATTTCCGCCTACTAATTCACCTTCGGCAATACCTTCTCTGTTTAGGTTATTATTTGGAGCCTGCATACTGAATGATTTACCTGTCAATGAATCGAGAAAGCTAGTCAAAGCCTTTTTCGAGTTAGATTCAAAGTTTACGGGCATAGTACTGTGTAGACTTTGATACTCAAGATGATTTATACGACTATGAAGAATGGTAACATCGCTATATCCACATATCCATTTGGGATTTTTCTTCAACTGTTGCCAATCCAAATCGTCTACAATTCGCACCGATCCATATCCGCCTCTTGCACATAAAATTGCTTTTACTTCGTTATCATTCAGCAATTGATTAAATCCATCAATGCGCACTTGATCACTCCCCGAAAACTGATGGTCTTCCATGCCAATGCAACTACTTAATTTAGTCTTGAAACCATTTTGTTTAAGAAATTGAATGGCAAATTCTAACTCATGTTTAGAAATTTTTCGAGCGGTGCTAGTAATGCCAATAGTATCTCCTTTTTTCAGTAAGGGTGGGCGTTTCTTCATAGAATAGAGCTTTGCAATTGCAAAAAATATAGTTGGAAAATTAGGTCAATTTGTAAGGTGTTTTCATAGGGAGTGTCAAAAAAAACGCACAATGAAAATTTAATTGAGAAACAGATGAAAAAATTAGTACTTCTATTCACATTGGCTTTTGCCTTTTCGCTTCAAGCGCAAAAAATACCCAACGCAACTTTTACAGATTGTAACGGAAACACCCAAGATATCTATTCAGTATTGGCTACAGGGAAAGTTTTAGTTTTAGCAAGTAAAGGACTGGACTGCGGTATTTGTAAAAGTCACGCTGCAAACTTTCAAAATTTTATTAGTCAAAATTCGTCAACAATAGCCGGTTGGGGAGCAATGATTTGGTTATATCAAGGAGGAACCCCTAATTGTAGTGATGTTAATAACTGGGTGAGTACCTATAGTTGGACAGACGTATTCACTTTTGTTGATGCTAATAAGGAATATCTGCAAGGTGGTACACCTCGTTACTATGTGATAAATCCTGCGGATAGCATGATTGTTTACAGTGGAGGTAATTTTTCTCAAATGCAGCAAATGGCCTTGATGTATGCTTCTGGTTTAAGTGTTGAAGAAGATGTTTTGAATGATGTGAAAATCTATCAGAAAAATGAGCAAACGTTAATGCTACAAACAGCAGTAACTCTAAGTGGAAATACACAAGCTGCTTTATACAATTTGGTTGGTCAGGTAGAACAAGTTTGGACGGAGTTAAATCCAACATCAAATGGATATGAATTACAAGTTTCTAGAGATTTAAATGCGGGAGTTTATCTGTTGCATGTAAATAATAATGGTACGGAGGTTACACAAAAAGTAATTTGGAAACCATAGTTTGAGTTAAGCAATGTAGACATGAAAAAGCTCCTATTTAGGAGCTTTTTTTAGTTTCAATACACTCTGAATAGAAGATGGAGTTTGGCTATTTTTGCGCCTTAATTATTTCTCGATGAACAATCCAAAAAGATATACAGTAACTGCCGCTTTGCCTTATGCCAATGGCCCTGTTCATATTGGTCATTTAGCTGGTTGTTACTTACCTGCAGATATTTATGTACGTTACTTGCGCTTGCGCGGAAAAGATGTGCGATTTGTTTGTGGTAGCGATGAGCACGGTGTGCCCATAACGATTAAAGCAAAGAAAGAAGGAGTAACTCCTCAAGACATTGTTGATCGTTACCATGGTATGATGAAAAATGCCTTTGCTGATTTTGGAATTGACTTTGATATTTACTCAAGAACATCATCAAAAGTTCATCATGAAAATGCTTCCGAATTCTTCAAAACATTATATGAGAAAGGTGCATTAGTTGAAAGAGAAACACAACAATATTACGATGCTGAGGCAAAGCAATTTTTAGCTGATCGATATATTACGGGTACTTGTCCTAATTGTAGTCATGATGGCGCTTATGGAGATCAGTGTGAGAACTGTGGTACAAGCTTAAGCCCAACGGATTTGATCAATCCGAAATCGGCATTGTCGGGTGCGATCCCAGAATTGAAGGGTACTAAAAACTGGTTTTTGCCACTAGATAAGTTGTCTCCTAAACTTAGGGCATATTTAGACGAGCATAAAGATTGGAAATCGAATGTTTATGGACAATGTAAATCATGGTTAGATAGCGGGGATGGATTGCAACCTCGTGCCATGACCAGAGATTTAGATTGGGGAGTGCCGGTACCAGTTGAAGGTGGTGAAGGAAAGGTACTTTATGTTTGGTTCGATGCACCTATCGGATACATCTCTGCTACTCGAGAATTAGAAGGTGAGAATTGGGAGCAGTGGTGGAAAGATGAAGAAACGAAATTGGTTCATTTCATTGGAAAGGATAACATCGTTTTTCACTGTATTATTTTTCCAGCAATGCTGATGGAGCATGGCGGTTATGTATTGGCAGACAATGTTCCAGCTAATGAATTTTTGAATTTAGAAGGAGATAAAATATCTACATCTAGGAATTGGGCAGTTTGGTTGCACGAGTATTTAGAAGATTTTCCTGGAAAGCAGGATGTGCTAAGATATGCACTAGGTTCTACTATGCCGGAAACCAAAGACAACGATTTTACCTGGAAAGACTTTCAGGCAAGAAATAACAACGAGCTTGTTGCCATTCTAGGCAATTTTGTTAATCGTGTTATGGTGCTGAACAAGAAGTACTACGATGGTGTTTTACCAGAAGGAGTTACTTTAAGTGATGAGGATAAGAGCACATTGGCGGGAATAAAGATTTATGCGGATCGTGTTTCAAAAGGAATTGAAAATTACAAGTTCAGGGATGCACTGGCCGAGTTTATGAATTTAGCTCGACTTGGAAATAAATATTTGGCAGAGCAAGAGCCGTGGAAATTAGTGAAGACCGATGCAGAGCGCACGAAAACGGTAATGTTTACAGCTTCTCAGATTGCTGCTTCATTAGCAGTTTTAGCGCAACCGTTTTTACCGCATACCGCAGAAAAACTAAAATCGTTCCTTGCTATTGATGAGCTTGAGTGGAGCTTATTAGATCAAGAATTAATTCTGAAAGAAGGTCATTCATTAGGTGAGTTTGGAATATTATTCGACAAAATAGAAGATAAAGAAGTGGATGCGCAGATTGAGAAGTTAGAAGCCACTAAAAACGCGGATCCTGACTATGAGTCTGTAAAAGAAGAGATTCAATTTGATGATTTTCAGAAAATTGATCTGCGTGTAGGTACCATTATTGAGGCAGTTAAAGTTCCAAAAGCAAAGAAATTATTGAACCTCACCATAGATTTAGGTTTTGAGACTCGTACCATTTTAAGTGGAATTGCTGAGCATTATACTGCTGAAGAAATAGTTGGAAAGAAAGTTACGGTAGTAGCGAATCTAGCTCCGCGAAAAATGCGCGGTATAGAAAGCCAGGGTATGATATTAATGGGAGAGACGAAAGAAGGAAAGCTCACTTTTGCAGATCCTGGTCAGGAAGCTGAAAATGGATATCCTGTAGCGTAAAACAGAATCGAATTTTTTAGGAAGGCGGCTTAAGAGTCGCCTTTTTTAATGGCAAGTTTTGAGCAAAAAAAAAGACCCTTGGTGGGTCAATTGTAAACATTGTGAATTGAATCTATCTAACTATAAGAACAGATCCTTTTTTAGAATAGGTAGTGGGCTCACTTTCTTCAGGTAGAGTAAGGCTTGATTTCATTACCCAAAAATAAGTTCCATCAGCCAGGTCTTGACCGTCATATTGTCCATCCCACTTCGCTTCATAATCTTTTGTTTCAAAAACCAATCTTCCTAAACGGTCATAGATTTGAAGACTAAATGTTGTAGGAGTGCAATCTTGTTGAAAAGTGAAAAAGAAGAAATCATTTACTCCATCGTAGTTAGGAGTAAAGGCGTTAGGCATTAGTATAGGACACTCTTTACCATGTGGATTGATGTGTGCTTTCTCTTGAGCAGATGCTCCAAAAGCAACAAAAAATACCACGAGGGTTGAAAGAATGTATTTATACATAGGCTGCATATGCGAACAAATATAAATAATTACAAAACTGATATCTATCAGCTTAGTTTAGTTCTTGGTTATAATGAGTAAAAGCATACTCGTATTGAACGAGTGATTTTAATCAAAATCTAAGGTGAGCTTAAATCTAGAAATTCTTCCGTTTCCAGCATCTGCAACATACAGAATTTGTTTGAAATAAGCGATGCCTACAGGCTCATTAAATTGGAGGGGGCCAGTCCCTGTTCCACCAAAAGAAGCTTTTTGATAAACTTTTTCTTCTGAACCCGGAGGAGGGGGGATGCCTTCCAGTCCGTTTGAGGTAAATTGATAAACGCTGTCTTTAGCAGCATCGGTTACAAAAATGTACCTCGTTTCATCTCCTGCAACAGTTATTCCTCTTGGCTCTTCAAACTTTCCAGGCGTATACAGATACCCTGTCGCTAATGGGTCGTTAACTGGGAATATAACAGGGCGATACTCAGCACCAAATTCTCCTTCAATAAATTCAATGTATTGAACTTTGAGCAAGTTATCTGGGTCTAAAGACGTGTATATGAAATCTGGGCTTGTACTCGCTCCTAATTGGGGTGGTTTACACCAAGTCGTTATTCCGTGTGGATCTTTAAAGTAGTCGTTAAACAATCCCCCGCTTGTTGTAACAGGTACGGGAGATAGGAAATTGTCTTTATTGGTAAATAGGATTACCGCATCATCAGGTCCTTGATTGGCATTATTTGCACTCGGTCCAGTTCTGGTAACATAATATTGGTTGTTTCGATCTGGATTGATGTCGCTCCCAAGTATAGTTATGTTGTTGAATTTAACATCAGCGTCTCCTGAGCTAAAAGAGCTTTTAAAATAGAAAGGATGAACAATGGTGTTGGTGATTTCTGCAGCTCCTAAACCATACGAAACAGATGTTTTTTGGTTAATTCTGTAAATGGCAGTAAGACTATAGGGCACAGAGTTAATAGTGGTATCGTAAGTTCCTATAGCTAATAAATCTAGTTGACGGTCTTGAGCTACATAGGTCAAACCTGGAACATGAAATCGTCCCAATTCATTGGCAGCCTCATCATAGCAAATGATCTCGTCAGTTCCCTCATCTACAATGTAAATTAGTTCGTCAAAACCAATAACAATGTTTGTTGGTCTCACAAAGTTGGTGAAAGAAGGTTCAATAGGAACGTATGCAACGGCTCTATCTGTATAAACAGGAACTTCTATAAAGCTTAAATCAGTCTTTTCCCCGAAATAATTTTCACAGGATAAAAGGGAAAGTACAGCTAGACAAAGGAGTAATGCTTTGTTCATCGTTCAACTTTGTTAATGTTTAAACTTAATCCAATTAGGTGCTGCCAACCCATATATTGGGTAGGATTTGCAGCATAATCAATAAATAGACTTTGCCCGCCTAAGTTGGCTCTAACCCCAACTCCCATTGTTGGGTAGGCTTGTCCTTTAACATTCAATTTCAATCCTGTACGGATGAACAGCAGTTTTAAATAATTGTATTCAAAACCTAACCTGTAGTTTTCTGCATTGTCATTTGGGTGATTCAGTTGGAATGCCCCAAGAATATGGTGTCTTTCTTTTTCCCAAACGGTAATGGACATGCCAATTGAAAAAACATTGGGTAGTGTGTTTTTCTCTAGACTCGCTACTGTACTTCTGTTAAATGACGAAGCTAAGTAGCTACCACTCAAACTAGAGCTTCCTCCAAAATTGCGCAACAGAACTGCAAATTTGAGATCTCTTACGTCTAATCGATAGAGAAACCCAATATCTGTTGTGAACGTGTGATTGGTGAAATCGGCCAGATTTTCGTAGACATATTTTAGCGTAACACCCAAAGAGAATTGGTCGCTCAATTGTTGAGAATAACTCAAACCTGTGGCGATGTTGGTTCCATAGACCATACGTCCAGTTCCGAATGGTTGAAATTCTGTGCGCTCTTCAATGGCACCAGTTGTAAGCGTATTCAGTGAAACACCCAAGGCTGAAGTCTTGTTTTTCAGTGGGAATATTCCAGAAATGAATGCCTGATTGATTCCAGCTCCAACAAAGTTGTTCGTTAATGTCCAAGCGTTACCTTCTAATTCATACATGCCCGCAGGATTGTGAATGATTGAATATCCATCTCCCTGCAAGGCTGCAGAGGTTCCTGCCATTCCAGAAGATCGTGGGCTCACATCATTCTTTAAAAAACTTAAAGCTGATAGACCAGCACGTTCTCCTCCAAAATTGGGAATAAGCTGTGCATACCCAAAAGGCCCGCTAACAATTGCTATGATGATAATAAACTTCTTCATTAGAATCTAAATGCTATTCCCCATAATATTTGTCTTGGTGCTAAATAACGCGCAGGGTTGCGAGGATCTACACCTGTTTCTTGTGGGCCGTTATATTCTGGTCTAGGATCACGCCAGTTGTTTGGAACGTCATCTCCATATTCATATGCTCTTCCCGTAACTGGATTAATGATCTGAGCATTTTTATTGTCAAATACATTTCGAATTTCGAAACTGAAAATAATACCGCCACCTCTTTTGTTCACATTAATCGTGTAGCTGGCCTTAAAATCAGAATTGAACCATGGTGTGGCAATTTCTTGAAGATATCTACTCACGTCAGGCTGATACTCTGGTCGGCCAAGGTCATTCTCACCCACCTTAACTTGAGGTGTGTAACGAAAACCAGAAGTGTAATTAAAGTTCCAGAAAATTCGTAAACCATGCCACCCTCTTAAGCTCGTGTCAGGAGTGAAAATTATTCCTGCACCTATTTTCCAGGGCCTATCCCAAGCGAGGTATTGTTCACTGGTTAAAGCAACTTCTCCGGTTTGCTCAATTTGCAATGCAGATTCTCGAGCCGAGTTAGATTTACCTCTGGCTACTTGGTAACCAATGTTAGCGAAGGTGCTAAAGTGTTTTCCTATTCTCCAATTCAGTGTGGTCTCTATACCCGTAATCTTCGCGTAATCTTGATTAATGTACATGGTCTTTGTAACAGGACGACCGGTTTGGTCGTTTACAATTACTCTCCTCGATACAATGTAATCAAAGCGGTTGTTATTATAGGCTGCAATACTTAACCCAATATCACTGCTGATCAGTGTTTTAAAACCAATTTCATAACTCACATTAACCTCTGGGTCTATATCGGGGTTACCTAAATTTGATAAGAAAGATTGATCTAGATATACAGGATTTAGTCCTGCATAAAGAAAACGAGGGTGAGGAGTACGCATAGAATGCCCGTAGCTAAAGTAAAGTACATTATTCGCTGTTACGGGGAATGATACGTTCAAACGAGGAAGTAAACGTGCTTTCCATCTTAGACCAAACATACCGAAGGTCTTGTCCATGTAATCTTGTCGAACCTGATCGATAACAGGAGAATTTGGATCCTTTACAGCGTCATCTGCAAATTGACCTGCCGCCCAATAGTTTAGCCTTAACCCGATGGTAGCAATAATGCCTTGGTAGCTTATTTTGTCTTGAGCATATATACCTCCGCGCTGAGGTTGCACAAACCAAATGTCGTTGCTACTTCCAACAGAGATGGATGGTGTAAATGTTGAATCATTCAATTTGATAGGTGCACCTACCCATGGACGACTCACATCAGCCCACTGATATTCCATAAATACATGCTCAAGCCCAAAGCTGAATTCATGTGTTTTGTTTGGGAAATAATTGGCTTTGGCCTTTATAGTATATTCTTCTGCATAGTGATCATGCCAAATAGGAGTGATACCACCATTGTTCACTAAGCCATTTCCGGGTAATGTGTAAATGGTTCCCAAAGGATCATCTGGATTAAAGATCCCAATAGGGTAAGTGTTGATATGGTCTTCATCATAAATCTGGCTTACGGTTTCCTCTCTAAATGGTCGGCCATTGGCATCAGCTCTCAAGTTTGTAAACAGATGACCAAAACTGAATTGCATTCCCCATTTTGTATTGATGAGTTGACTGTAGTTTAAAGCCAATAAATTGGATTGGTGGGTGTATGTTGTAGCGTTGTCCAGATTATTGCTTCTGTCATATTGAAATCCAGGTGTAAGTATGGCATCAAACCCAACAATCTGTAGCGAACGGGAATTTTGATTAATATTTAAACTATGCTGATTCGTTAAGGTGATCTTCGCCCCTGGTTTTATAGTCCAACCTAATTTAAATGTATTTGTAAATGCATTAGTTTGACGCGATCCCCAGGTAGTGCTGTTACTCACTAAAGAGCTGTTCAGTTGTTGAGCTTCTTCTCCAAAATAGGTGTCATTAATGTTCATGGTACCATTCATGAAAAGAGTCACCTTCTTTTTTGTGCCAGGTATTGGGATACCCAGGGAAATTTCAGCTATGTCCGTATTAAAAGAAGTAGCTTCATTGGGAGACCCAAAGAAATCGCGCTGCCAACTTCCAGAAATTTCAAATTTATCTCCAGCTTCTCTAATTTTTGTGTTGATCACCCCTGAAGAACCACTACCAAATTCAGCACCAGCACCTCCAGTAATCAATTCAATTTGCTTGATAGAACTAGCTGCAACATTTACTCCAAATCCGGTTCCAGCCAATGGGTCTTGAGCGCTTACCCCATCCACAACATATTCTGTTTCATAAACGCGTGCCCCACGTATTTGTAGACCATCCTGAGTTTTTGTTACACCCGCTTGAAGACTGATTAATTCACCGATGTTTCGGACGTTCAGGTTTGCAATTTCTTCATCGCTAAAAGTGATTTCACTCGATGCTTTTTCAAGATCTACCTGACTTTTTCTTCCTACCACTGTAATGGATTGCAGTACTTCTTTTGCCGTTGAAAGTTTGATGTTTAGTACCGTTGATTTGCTTATGTTGATGGTTATGTCGTTAAACACTTTTGTGCCATAACCCATACTCTGAACTTTAACAGAGTAATCAGCGGGTTTCACATCTGCTATTTGGTAGTTGCCATCAAAGTCTGTTGTTGCTACTTGATAAGTACCCACCAAAAGAACGGATGCACCAACTAAAGGTTCACCTGTTTCTTGATCGGTTACTTTTCCTCTCAATGTACCCGTTTGTGCCCATCCAAATGTAGATAGCAACAAAAATGTAATGAGTGTGTATGCTTTACCAGTTAAAGTCATTGATCAAAATTTCTTCAAAAAGGTCTTCTAATTTTTGCAAGTCTTTATTCATTAAATGAAGTTCCATTGCAAAAAATACATGGTTAATATTTCCACTGAAACGTCTTCGCGAGGCAACGACATTGTCGCCTGTCCATCCAGATAATTTGGTAATACCAGCACGATAAAAAATCTCAGCATCCGCAGTAGCGATCATGGGAACAACACCAATAATTATGTTGGTGGGTTGAACCATTGGGTAATTACCTACAACTACTGGATATAAACTACTGTCGTTTGTTAAACGCGCCTGACCGTTACTCGTTTCTAAACCATCAATAGGATAGGTTCCTTGGATTTCAGAGAGGTCACTCGTTTTAGAAAACGATGTTGTTATCAATACTTTGTTGCCATCATTGGTGAATTCCTGAATTCCTTGCCCCATGTTGGCGAGGATGGATTTAGTTTCGCCTGTAGTTGGATTGTTGTAAACACTCGGGTCAGAATACACGAACAATGTTTTGTATTGTCGCAGCGTCAATCTAAAAGTGGGGTTCCAAAAAGCAGGTTGATTTTCTCCTCCATTAATACCAAAATCAATGAAATCGTAATCGAGGTTGAGATTATCAAGAATAGGTAGATAAGTGTTTGTTACAGATTGTGGCTGACCGCTTATCACCAAGAAATCATGTTGAGGCTTTTTAAAGAAAACCATTTTAGAAGTGTCTACTTCACTAAATGCACCTGCAATGTCACTTACACGAATGTACATTTCATTGTCACCTTCTGGGACAAGACCATCAATGGTATTAGGTTGTGCAAAAAGCGTATTGCCGTAATATACCTTAGCGGTTGCCGTACCCACCGCATTCGGATCTATTTCAAAAGAAAGTAGATTTTGCTGAGGGTCTATGGCATACCAACTGCCATTATTGAATTTTATTTCTGCACTCACAATGGTTTGGTCTCCATCATTGTCTCTGGCAAACCATCTCCATGTGGCCACTCCCAATACGGTGTCGTTAGGTTCAGATGTTACATCAATATCAACTTCTGGAGGGGTGTTCTTGAGAGGAATGACCAAATGTGCAGGAGTTGGGTCAGTAGCATTCTTATCATCAATAGAACGTACGTAGAAGTCTACATCAACTGTATCTTCACCTGGAGGTAATTCAAACTTGAATGTGCTGTCTTGAGTAGTTGTATATACCCAGTTCACTCCATCAATAGAGAGCTCAAAACCGGGTACATATCCGTCTGAATCGGTTCCATACCAAGTTAATCGAACCACGGAGTTCAATCGAAACTGTCCTTGAAGATTTATGCTTTCTAATGCGATATGGGTATCTGGAGCCAAATTAGGCTTAAGTTGACCTTTATCGCATGCTGCAAAGCATAATGCAACACAAAGTATAGAGAGTAGTTTTTGCATAAAAAGAAAAAAAGCATCCCCCTAAAGGGATGCTGATTTTATTATTGTTTCAAGATTTTTGCTGTGCTGATCTTACCCATTTCATCTGTAATGTGCATGATGTAAGCTCCAGCATCTAACTCACTAACATCCAATGTTAAGTGTCCAACAACGTCATCTTGGCTTATTACCATCTGCCCAGTCATGTTGAAAATTTGAACATTAAAACGGTTTAGATCACCACTTTGAATGTGTAATATTTCATTTGCTGGATTGGGGAAATAACTAAAATTACTGTTGTTGTATTCAACCACACTTAGTGGAGACATTTCTAGATTCGTAGTATCAAGATTTACATTGATACCCACAAAATCATCATTGTTTCTAGGAAGTAATCTATAGTTGCTAAATCCGTAATACATAACACCTTCAAGAGCATCCATATTCATGGTTGTATTCGCTTCAATTGGAGTTACCTGCATCTGTCCATCTAAATTATTGTAAACAGTATCGGATACAACCTGAACATACAATGAAGATGATGAGCTAGAAGACTGACGTCCTGCTAAAACACGTGCCGAGTTCGCAACGTTTGCCGAGTTAGAGGTAGAAACTGCGTAGTCTCCAAAACCTAAGTTTGGTTGACTTACATGGATTTTACCTGCAGATTGTTCGTAACGCATATAAACTCCTTCCCATTTTTCCCATTCTCCGGATGCATATCCAGCGCTGTCTTGTGGGTTTATTGTTGTCGGGAAAACAAACTTCAAGTTTCCTGTTTTATTAATGTTTAAAGCTGAGATTCTTGTCATTCCAAAATTCTCTTGAACTTCACCTGTTACAGTTACTTCTTCGTATCTATATACATTGGCAATATCGTTACCAACTACCCAGATTCCACTCCAGGCACTACCACCTTCATCTTGAATATAGAGGTAACCTAAATCCCATAATTTGGTTGATGCCGTTACAATTCCGGTCACTGTAACTTCTTCTCCCACTAATGGAGAAGCACCAGATGGATCGAGTGTGTATTGAATATCGAAGATCTTTAGACCATTATCTCTAACAAAGTAATACTCTACGTTAGGCTCTGTTTGAGTAACAGGTTTTGAAGGATAGAATGACTCGTTCCCTTGATCGTCTACTGCTCTGATATAATATCTTATGTAGGCACCATCAGGTTTTGCAGGAATGGTGAAAGTATAGTCGCCAGTTGTTCCTGAATTTGGTTGCACCTGCGTTCCAGTAAATTGTGATGGAGCTTTCGTTGAATCATCTTCCCAATAGAAGAATGCCGAGTCTACTGTACCATCAAAATCTGCAATGTTGAATTCAATATCTACCGTTTGAGATGAGGTAGGAATTTTAGGGTCGCGCTCAACATTAGAAATGTAAGGAGGAGCAAACCCAATGTCATAGTGTAAAGAATCGAATGGGTTGATCTCGTATCCTCTACCTGCAGCACCTGTACAACCGTTACCATCATGACGGATAACACCACTAATAGAGTTGTAGAAAGTTCCAGGTACAGGTGGTGTAAATCTACCTGTGGTCTGTGGTGAGTTTGGATTAACTGTTTGGTAAGAAGGAAGTTTTTGTGCTAAATAGCGATCAGAAACATTCATCTTGTTTCCTTGGCCATCAATAATGTTGAAACTTACGCGGTTACCAGAAAAGAAGATTACTTCTGTTACGGTAACGTTTTGAAGTTTTACGAACGAACCTTCCCATTGCTCACCAGTTGTCAAGTCATTCACACGATTAGGATCATTAAAATCACCAACGGTTTTTGATACTGGAGTTGGAGGAGTAGCCGAACCTAAAACGCTGAATGAATTGGCATCTAAAAGGCTAATTTGGTTTCCATTGTTGTAAGCGCTTACTATCCCTGTGATTTCAACCAAATCTCCAGAAACTACCTGTGTAAATGTTGGAGGTACTTGAAGTGCACCAGATGCATCTTGATAAACACCCATTACTTCTAATGAAGTCCAAGATGTGTTGGCTCCACCTCCTGCAGTATCTACAATATGGATAAATGGACGAGCACCGCCTTGAACGGAACTAGAAGGTACTTCTGATAAGTTACCATCAATAATTACGATTCCTCTGGTTCTAACCGTATCTCCATCATACGATGAAGTATCGTTACAAGCCGAAAGATCAGAGGCTGAAACGAAGTTTATATCATGTATAGAAACATAGGGTACTTGTCCGTATACCGCTATGCTTGTTATGAACATGGCTAAAATGAGTAGTTGTTTTTTCATTCCTTACTTATTTGATGATTATAAATTTTCCAAGTGTTTGTTTGCCTGTATCTAAGTCTGTTACAGAGAACATGTAAATACCCCTTGCTATAATTTGAGTATCTAAGCTCAAAAGATCCCATCCATGTTCTCCGCCAGAAAACACGTTCTCGTCAGGGTCTTCGCTACCAAAGGTATCAAACCATTTAATGTCGCTACCATTGTAATTCTCATCATGTTGAATTTCGTCAATGAAATCACCAGCAACCGTAAATACTCGAATCACACATCGCTTGGGCAGATTGGCAAACATGATTTTTCTACTTTCTTCTTGAAAGTTACTTTTTCCTTCCCACGAAGAACCGTAGTAATATGGGTTGGGATAGACAAAGGGTTCAGTTGTTTTTAAATTGCTGTTAATGGGTGTACCTGCAAACGTTCTAAAGGTGTTAGAAAGGATACTCGATTCCAAAGGTTCTAAGTTGCTCGACTCATCTCCTTTGTCAAAAGAAGTTACGGCTGTAGCATATTGCCAGCCATTTTGAATATTCTCTACAGTATACAAGTACCAGTAGGCTGTTGTATCTTCTGGAAAATAAACAGGCTCATCCAATAGAAT
>JAOARK010000418.1 GCA_025210575.1 Schleiferiaceae bacterium | reverse complement strand
CGGCTTGCAAGCTATATGCCCGATTTTGAAATTTATCTGCAATTCGATTCTTTAAACGGTGAAGCCATTAAAGAGCTAAGAGGTGAGGATTTATGGAAAACTCGAAAGCAAGCTCTTTCCCATTTAAACCAATTGAGTTTATCAACCACGCTGGTTGTCACTCTTCAAAAAGGTTTGAACGATCATGAAATTGGAGAGATCATTGAATTCGCCTTAGAGCAAAAATGTGTTCGAGGTGTTACCTTTCAACCCACCACGGTAAGTGGAAGACTAGAAAATTTCAACCCAGCAACAGACCGATTAACCTTAACGGAAGTAAGAAGAAAAATATTAGAACAGTCTCCTGTTTTTAAAGGGAATGACATCGTACCCGTTCCATGCAATCCAGATGCGCTAGCTATGGCCTATGCACTTAAATTAGACCATAAAGTTTTTCCCTTAACTCATCTTATCGACCCTGAAATCTTACTGAACAATTCTAAAAATACCATCGTCTACGAACAAGATGAAAAGCTACATCAACATATTCTGAATGTATTTAGCACTGGTAATTCGGTAGAATGTGCGGAAGAAGAATTAAACCAACTTCTTTGCTGCTTACCCAACATCTCTGCTCCAGGCCTTCAATACGACAACCTATTTAGGGTTATCATCATGAACTTTATGGATGCCTATGATTTTGATGTTCGAGCCATAAAGAAATCATGCGTGCACATAGTAAGCGATGATGATAAAATCATCCCTTTCGAAACCATGAACCTATTTTACCGAAAAGAGTTTGAAGCCAAACTTGAACAGCTAAAAGCCGAAGCGATATGAGAAATCTCTTAAAATCAATCCCTGGAGTAAACATGATACTCTTGTTCGCATATTCCATTATAGTGAACGTTTTCTCATGGCATGAAGGAGAAAGAGAACTTGTAGTTTTGATCTTCCTGGCCATTTTAATTGCTTTACACGCATTTGGCTTACTTATGTTGAGCATTTATTATTTCGTGCAAAAAGACCAAACAAAAGGTAAAGACTATATACTTTCCATGGGGCTTGTATTACTGATTGGTTTTTCTACCTGTTATGGCAGTGCCACACTTTAATATTGTATATAGATTTTTTTAGTTTGGCTCTACAATCCTTCTACAATGACATTCAAGATAATAATCGGCATTATTGCACTCATTCTCCCTTTAGCGGCAGCCGCAGGGTTGGTAATTTTTATGGCTGGCGGCAAGGGAAAAGCTAAACCCTCGCAAACAGAGTTAGAAAAGAGAAAATCTCAAAAAACAGAGGCATGAAGCGAATTCAACTTTTTGAATTTGAAGATTTCAGTTGGTTTCCAGACTGGTTGCGTGGCTACCTAACCAATCTCATTGTCATTCTCCAAAAATGGATGGGCCTTGCCGAAGTTCAAGCCAAAGAAATAAAGACCATACTTCAACAAACAGGACTCTCTCAAATTGTAGACTTAGGTTCTGGCTCTGGTGGATCTATGCCAGACGTATTGAGCATTATTCGCAATGACCCCGAATTTAGCAAAGTAGCACTGCGCTTAACTGACAAGTATCCAAGTCCGTCTGTGGTAAAAAAATATGAAAAAGACGGAAACCCAAACATCGAGTTTTCGTCAGAAAGTATTGATGCCACACATTTAGAAAATGCACCCAAGGGGCTGAAAACAATGATGAATTGTTTTCACCATATGCCACCCAATCAAGCTAAAGCTATTCTCAAATCGGCAGCCGACTCTAAACAACCCATCTTCATTTACGAAATGGCGGAGAACAAAATTCCTCTTATTGTTTGGTGCTTAATGTTGCCTCTGTCTCTGGTTATGGTATTTATCATGTGCCTGTTCATGACACCTTTTATTCGACTGCTTTCTCTGAAACAAATAATCTTTACCTACATCATTCCAATCGTGCCCATTACCTACGCTTGGGATGGTCAAGCCTCTATGCCGAGAATGTACAGTTTTAGCGACTTAGATGAATTGCTAAAGAGTGCGAACAACGAGAACTACTCATGGGAAAAACGAAGACTTAAAAAAGATAAGGGTAAGAATGCGGGAACTTGCCTAATTGGGCTTCCGCTAAATCGCTAACAAAATGAAACAGACACTTTTTTTGATCTTTGGATGCATTGTTGCATTCAGTTGCACCACACAAAACAAACCTGATACAGCTGAAGACACAAAACCTGAATTTGATCGAAGAATACAACTCGAGGGCGAACATAACTTTCGTGATCTAGGCGGTTATCAAACGGCTCAAAATCAATCCTTAAAAAAAGGGATGATCTACAGATCAGGTTCTTTACACAAACTCACTGTTCATGACCAAAATAAATTAGAAGAGCTCGGGATAAAAACAGTCGTAAACTTTTTGACTCCAAACGAAATAGCTAAGCAAGGAGAAGATCTCTTACCAGAAGGCGTTGTTACAATAAATCTACCTATTGAAGGAATGGGGAATGAAGTAGATGATTTAATTGAAGCCCGTATTACTGGAGACTTTTCAAAGATTCCCATAGATTTCAATTACAACATTCATGAAATATTGCCTGAATCTGGAAAAGAACAATATGCTGCATTCTTTGAAGTGATTATGGACAGTAACAACTACCCATTGGTATTTCATTGTTCTCATGGCGTGCACCGCACGGGTACAGCAACAGCACTATTGTTATCAGCAATGAATGTACCTTGGGAAACTATCCGTCAAGACTACGTTCTATCTAGTGAATACAGACTTCCTGAAAGCACAAGAAGAATTAAACAACTTGATTCTTTGGCTCGATTCAACGGTGTAACAAACCCTGAGGAAAACCTCAATTACATTAATGCTTTCTATCTCTTGCAGCCAGAATATATAGACGGCACCAAAGAACACATAGAGAAAGACTACAGCTCTTTTGATTCTTATTTAAACACGATCTACATGTCTCAGGAGAAAATAGACTACCTCAAAACGCAACTCCTTGAATAACAGAAATTCTAGACATTTTTTTCTCAAAGTTTTATTACCTTCTTGGTCTTATTTTGAACCTTAAGAGCCTAAGGAACAACACATAACATCAACAACCAATTAAAGCGCTGCTCTGGTAAATTGAATACCATGTTGGAGAAAAGCACATGTGCAGAATGCGGTAGCGAATATTACACTCAAATGTCAGCTTTAGCTGAATTATGCCCCAACTGCGCACATCACTTATATGGTCATCAGAACTGTGACCATGAATTTAAAAATGACCGTTGCGAAAAATGCTATTGGGATGGTTCAGTATCTGATTTTATAAAGGATCGAGCTTCCGACTATTTATAGATCAACCAACATATCTAGCAACTCCTGTTGAGGAAACATATCGAACTTATCTTTCCGTGTATTAGTATGTGTCCACATGCCTTTGGTCTTACCGTAAAAAGCATTTTCATTGAACTCAAAACCCTTCGCCCCATATTTCTTGACTTCCTGAATCAATCCAACACGAACATCAATAGAGTCGCGTTCAGCAATATGAAGAATGAATTTTCTAAGATTTTCAATTTGTTGGTCAGAATATCTATGCCAAGTCCTATGTCCCTTAAATGGCTCAGACAGCGTCACAATCTGTGAATCAGCAACGGTAGACCCAGCATAGGTCTTACCATTTTTAACATAGCCAAAATTGCAAACCTCAATACCTACTGAATGCGTATGCATCCGTTGGTTTCCATTTTTCCCTAAATGCCATGCATAAGCACCTTCAGGAAAAGCATGTAGAACGTGTCCATCATAATCGTCATTGTTTCCCTTTATGGATTGACCTCCCATTACAAATTCAGTCGCAATGGTACTGTTATCTCTATCCCAAGCGCGTATTACATTGTAGGGATTGTGCCAACCTGCGGTATGATGTAAAAACAAATACTCTTTTGGGGTTGGACCTTCCTTGTATTCCCCTTTAGGCAAGAAATGCGTCTCAATGGCTAAACCTTCTTTGGTTTGATGGATATTCTCAGAAGCATCAGTGGAAGTAGGTTCCATTTTAGCCCATGTCTTGGGTCCAACAATTCCGTCTGCGGTTAGCCCATTTTCTGTTTGCCATTTTTTAACTGCTGCTTCTGTTCCGGGGCCAAATATTCCATCAGCCGTTAAGCCCAAAAATGACTGGAGCCTTTTTACATCTGCTCCTCTTGAACCTTTTTTAAGTAACATTTTCTTGAGATTTTGATTTGAACTAAAAGTAAGGTTTTTCGCTCAAGCCGCATTTCTTTTCATTTTGCCTTGATGCAAAACGAAACAAAAAATCAAGGCTAAATTTTATCAAGTTGAAAAACTACGGATACACCAGCTCATCGTGGCCTAAACCGCTTCGCTTTCCGGCCACTCCTAAAACTCTTCATGCTGTCTTTCCTTGTTTTTCTAACTCTCTAAAATTAGGCCGACTTGAAACTTGATATCCCTGTAAAAGATGGCCTTCAAATATGAAGAGTTCTGATTAAAGTGAAGCTTTAGAGAAATTGGGAAGCTCCGAACTTGTTTCGGAGATCACCCAGCTGAACTTTAGCTTCACAAAAAGCAGGTTTATGAAAATTTGTAAGCCTAGATTTTTGCAAACTTTTCATCAATGGAAAAGTTTGAGCCCAACGGCCTGCCTGCCGTGTCTCAAATACGTTCGACAAAGGCGAGGCTTGAGTTCATCAATTTCTCCTTGAATGCGCTTGAACCATACGCAATTGGTTATAAGAGTACTTTCCATCAAATTCATCATGGATGGTAGACAACCCTGACTCCTTTTCAATTTTGTTCTGGATTTCTTTTACGGCATCATCTCCTAATACTTGATTCACGTCAACCTCACCCTCGTTAATCCCTTTCACGACATGGCTTTCAATGGTTCCTTCTGCTAAACCTCGGGTTTCAGCAATTTCTTTCAAACTCATGCCTTCTTTAATGAGCGCATAGGTCATTTTATATGTTTCTCCTTTTTCTCGCTTTCGTGAAGGGCTGCCTCTTTTTCGCCCGGACTTGCTTTTTACTGTCAACGGCTCCTCAGCGACTTGTTTGCGCTCAGCATCCAGCCATTCTTTGCGCTTCTGGATTCTCTTTTTCTCCTCCTTTTCTTGCTTTTGAATTGGCTGATTATTCAATATACACAAGGCTATATAACTCGCTTTATCTACTTCTCCCCAAGTTTTGAATAATTGCTGATCTACTTCTTCAACACCTGTTAAATAAGTCTTGGTTCGGGTAAATTGCTCTACCTGTGCTGCATGCTTTAGAAGAGCTTTAAGCTGAGACTGAATAAAAGCAGAATAATAGCCTGCTCCTTTTTCTAATCGATGCAGCAACTGTTCAAAATCATTTTGATGAACTAACCTCAACAACTGATTTCTAAATTTTTGAGTATTGATCTTTTCATCTAGAAATGCCTCCTTCATATGCGGAATGACTTGTTGCATCTCCGGGTCTTCAAACTCAAGTTTGCCTCGCTTCTTCGAATTGAAATTCTCGAGTTGATATTCTATCGCTGTAAAATCGAAAGAATAGGCTAACAATCTTTCTAAATAATCTGATTGCGCAGCTTTTAGCTTAGTTGGAAGATTTTGATCAACCTTGCTTTCCGTTGAAAAACGGACCACTTCACCATCCGTTGAAACCACACTGTTGCTAATTCGAGTTCGCAGGATTAACCCATCTAAACTCGTTAATCGGCTTAAAGCCACATACACTTGACCGGGAGCAAAGGCCTGGCCCACATCGATAACCGCCTTATCGAAAGTTAATCCTTGACTTTTATGTACGGTTACGGCCCATGCCAATTTCACTGGATATTGTGTAAAGCTTCCAACGACTTCTTCTTCTAATTCTTTTGTCTCCGGTTGAACTACATATTTCTTGTTTTCCCATCTTTCTTTAACCAAGACAAACTCGCTATGGTCATCAGACATCACTACAGTGATTTCATCACCATCAATAAAATCAACGCGCGCTAACTTTCCATTAAAATAGGCACTTGCACCGCTTGTGTCGTTCTTGACAAACATCACCTGAGCTCCTACTCGCAACTCTAAGGTTTCCTGTGCGGGATATGAGTTTTCGGGAAAATCTCCGTCAATATCCGCATCAAAATAGTGAGGCTTACCCTCCAAGGCCTTTAGCTCTTTTTCATTTATGGCATCTGCCTTTCTATTGTGGGTTGTTATGGTAATAATGTCTTCACCCGAATCGATGTCACTTTCATCTCTATAATAAGAGTTTAATAGATCGATGTCTTTAGTCGTGGCCACATTGTTTCTTAGGTTGTTGAGAACATTGATAAAGCGGTCATCTTGCTGACGAAAGATTTTGTCTAATTCAATGTAAACCATTCCCGCTTGACGGATGGCGCGAGACTCAAAGAAATGCATGCTTCGATAATAGTTACGCAACACATACCATTCTTCATTTTTAACAATGGGTGGCAATTGGTACAGATCTCCTATCATCAGTACTTGTGCCCCACCAAAGCTTCTGTTCATATTGCCTTTAGCGCTGCGCATTCTGTAATCAATGGCATCCAACAAGTCTGCCCTTAGCATACTCACCTCATCAATAATTAATAGGTCTGTTGCTCGTAACACTTGTTTGCGAAGTGAATTTAACGGGTGCCTGGATGCGAGAGTTGATTGTGTATAAAAATTGCCCTGAACTCCTAAACTACCAGGTGACTCTTTTACAGGAATATGACTCCCGAAAGGAAAAGCGAATTGAGAATGAATAGTTACGCCTTGCGCATTTAACGCAGCAATTCCAGTAGGGGCGACAATCACAAAACTCTTGTGCGTAGCCTGAGCCAAATTTCTAAGAAAAGTGGTCTTCCCAGTTCCTGCCTTTCCTGTTAGGAATATGTGACTAGCAGTACTATTAACAAACCTCGCTGCTAGCTGTAGTAAATCCGTTTGGGTTTCGCGCATTCGATAAAAGTATGCCGACTATTTCAATGCTCTTACTTCGCTGAAACTAATTTTTAATGTTTTTTCAAAGAATCGAACAGACTTCAATTCTTTAGAATTTACGAGGCACAACGAAAGCCCCTCATTTCCAGCTCTTGCTGTTCTTCCGCTTCTATGTGTATAATATTCTGTTTTATCGGGCATCTGGTAATGCACAACATAAGCCAGGCCGGCTACATCAATTCCGCGCGCTGAAACATCTGTAGATACCAGAATTTGGGAAGACTTGTTCTTAAAGGCTCGCATCGCCTTATCTCTGTCTTTTTGCAACATGTCTCCGTGCAATGCACTAACCGAAATATTTCTCGCTTCTAATTGCTGAGCTAATTTTTGCGTGGCCGCCTTCGTCTTACTAAAGATCATTCCTCGTTCTCCTTTCTGCGTTTTCAGAAATTGAATAAGGACATTGAGTTTATCAGCATCTTCACAACGTAAGAATTTGTGTTCAATCTTTTTGTTTACTGTATTGGTACCACTAATTTGAACACGAACAGCATCTGGCCTTAAATGTTGATTGATGATCTGCTTTATGCCATGCGGCATAGTTGCCGAGAAGAGCCATTTATTCTCAGCAGCCGAAACAAACTGCAAGATCTTATCCAACTCTTTTTTGAATCCCATGCTCAACATTTCGTCCGCTTCATCAAGCACAATAGTTCTTACATTTCTAAGATTGACTGCATCTCTTTTTACCAAATCTATCAATCTACCAGGAGTAGCCACAATAATGTGAGTAGGTCTTTGAAGTGCTTTGATTTGTTCATCAATCTTCGCCCCGCCATAGACCGCCTCAACAAAAATTTTGTCTGTGTACTTTGTAATTTTAAAGAGCTGCTTCTTGATCTGTTGACCTAATTCTCTGGTTGGGCTCAGTATTAAACCTTGCACCACTTTTCTGCTAGGATCTATTTGTTCTAAAAGAGGGATACCGAAAGCAGCAGTTTTACCTGTTCCGGTCTGCGCCTGCCCAACTAGATCAGCCTTAGATTGCAATAAAATAGGTATGACTTGAGTTTGAATTTCTGTAGGTTCAACAATCCCCATTTCAGACAATCCTTTCACTATGTTTTGATCTACGCCAAGCTCTTTAAAAGTATTCACCTCTCTAAATTTTTACGGGGGCAAAAGTAAGTGATAAAGCTCCTGCCCGACTAAAAGAACCTTAGCAAACTTATCCTACGGAAAACTGTTTTTAACAATTCAAGGACAAGTCGTTAATAAATAAAAACAATAGGGCGTTTCTACTTAGAATCTAAAGTTAGATTTGGCCGAATTTATAAAACATGAAAAATGAAAAGATTATTTAGCATCATAATGGTTGGCGCTGTTTTGGCTCTAGGCGCTTGTAGCAAAGAAGAAACATCTAGCAATGGCGGTGGAACCGGTGGCGGAAATAATGGTGGCGGAAACAATGGTGGTGGAGATCCACAACCTTCTACAACTTACTTTTTTCACGGTGAGATCAATGGAACTTACACCTTGCTTGAAGACACCAAAGAGGGTTACACAATTGGTAACGGTAGTCAAGATCAAGGAAACGTGAAAAGATTGTTCAGCACTTTAGCGAAGTCTGATGACAAGAACTCACTAGAGATCACTATGATCGAAGATCTTGGAAAATCTAACCCAAGTATTAACGAGGTTTATGGAATGTTCTCTCAAGGAAACAAAGATTTTTCGGATGGCGACAACAATGGAATTGTTGTGAATTGGAAAGATGAAACTGGAAAAACTTGGACTTCGAATACAAAATTCGGTACATCAAATTCAAGCCAATTGAATATAACTCATGTGGGTTCATTTATTGGCAACACGAAGACTTTTAAAGTTGAAGGAACAATCAACTGCAGAGTTTATGATCTGATTGGAGATTACAAGACCATAGAAAATGGAAAATTCTCCGTTTATTTTGATGCTACTAAGTAGAAGAAAAGCACGATAAAAAAAGGCGCCTGTGGGCGCCTTTTTTTTTATTTCTATTGTTTAACCAATTTCCCTCGTTTTATACCGCTAACATTTTGCAGCACATATAAGTAAACTCCATCGGCCAATCCTGAAACATCTATTTTGCTTTTACCATTGATGTTTTCGGTTAATACCTGCACTCCTTTCACATCATACAATTCCATTGCGGCATTGTTCAGCACTTCTACAGTTAAATAATTGTTTGTTGGGTTTGGATACAAAGAAGCTTCTAATTCATCCTCATTTAATCCCACTCCATGAGTCATGATGAAATTCACATAGTGATAAGCACCACTAACTACATTACCATTCTCCACATATTCCCCTTTTGAGATGTTCATCATCTGATCATCGTTCACAAATGGGAATTGATCTGGCTTGAACAATATGGTATTAGAATGGTCTGATGTTATTTCAATTTCATAAGTCTCATTTTTTACCAATGATTGGTTTATTCCAGTGGCCTTGTAGATATAGTCATTTACTTGTGTTGCTGAAGTTGTAGCCAACACAGTACCGTTCTTACTTAAAGTAACGGTAACATTTGCTGCAGTTTTACCTGTTCCTGATTCTGGGAACACTACTTCAATATCTTCAATGGCATTGGGTCCAACCACTAAAGAAAACTCAAATGAACTTGAACTTGCCATAGACTGAACGCCACTTCCATTGCTTCCACTATTGCTTGCCTTTGCCGTAATGATAGCCTTTACCGTATCGCTAAAAATTACACAAGCTCCTTTGGTTATACTCGCATAATAGTTACCCGTTAGCATCATATCCAAGCTATCTCCCAGCACAGGCAATTGAGCTCCATTATAGAACCAATTGGTTACTTGAGAAGAATCAATGAAAGGAGCTGTGAGCTGCACACCATTGTTTCCTAAAACAAACGTTGATTGACTCAAAGAATCAACAATTACCGTAACATCAATGCTCTCGCCAGAAGCCAAATGGGTAACGGTATATACTGTATTAACAGAAGGGTTTAACCAAGTCGTTGCTGAATTTACATTGCTTACTCCATTGGTTGGTGACCATACAATTCCAGTGGTATCGCCCTGAATATCGGCCTGCACCCCTATTCCCTTACAAGAATAATATTCATGCTGCGAGTAAATAGCGCCTAATTGCTTTACACGAATGTGAAAAGCGATTGTATTCCACCTTGGCACTCCACAAGAATCTTTAATCGATACATCTACAGCCACTCTATAGTTGGCATACTTTTCACCTACTGGTACAAAAGCAGTATCTGGACTAAAGCTAAAAGAACCCTTCACTTGTCCGTGATCGTAATACAGACCGCTTTGGGTTGTGAACGTCATACAGTTATTGCCTGCACAATTTCCACCATAACCTGAATTGGTATCTAATAAAGTGCCCGCAGGACGAATATCAATTCTCACCGGATTGCCTCCCGTATCTAATTTTGTTGTTGAGCCAACAATATCGAAAGTTAAATTATCCCATTCCGTCATTTCAACGAGATAACTCATACCGTTTGAAGTTATTTGCGCCTGCCCTTGAACATTGGTCAATATAACATCAGGTAGATCATCATTTACTGAATTAAATATATAGGGCGCATCACGATAAACCACTGATGTTAAAACGCCATTGGTATACGATCTGATTTTCACTCCAGCATTGTACGAACCTTGAGATGCAGAGTCGACATGCATCACCCCTGTTCTACCATCAACCACAGTGCTCACTGAAGTTCCAAAAGGTTGGTCTTTTGTATAACCAGGCTCGTAAGGGATAAATGTACCCGTAGAACCTCCTTTAACATTGTAAAATGAAACGTGAATTGAATCTTGAACATCAGGATCATAGCCCACCGTATTCAGGACAACACTTCTATCCGCTACACCTGCACCTCTTGTGGGCGTCAAGAATCTTCCTGAATTCTCCATCCCGGGTAACATATGAACAGAAACATATATCCCATTTCCACTCGATGGCAGATTAGCAATCCCACCATATCTACAACAGATATCATAAGAGATGATGTAACCTGCTGGGGGAATTTGACCATTTAAATTAATATTTGCTGAGTAGCGAATAACACTTACACTGTCATAACCACAACTCACCTTGGTATACTTTTGATTGACCTGACTCGCGGTAAAAGAAGTGTAACCCGGAATATCCGATTTCAAAGAAACGGTGCCAGGAGGTCCTATTGCGTAAACATCTTGATACAACAAAAAATTTACTTCATACTGGTTTGTATTGATCTTTTGGACGTACATCTCTCCTCCAATAATGTGTGAGGCTCTTATCGTTGTAACTGAAAATAGGATTACAAAAAAGAGTAGCGCTTTTTTCATAAAATATCGAGGTATTGTTGATTTCCAAATATAGCCTGAACATAACCTTGAAGGCCTAACGTTCACTCATTTGAAACTCCTTTTGGCTAAAATAACCCAAGGCAATCACCTCTTCCTAAATTGATTTTTTCTAAGATTATTCTTTGACGAATTTACCCTTAGATGTCCCTTTTGAATTATAGATTCTATACAAATACAATCCGTTGGGTAAATCACTTACGTCTAGCTGGCCTATATTATAAATCTCACTTGAGAGTACAATTCGACCAGAAAGATCTGAAAGCTCAATTGACGCATGACCATCAACCTCTATCTTGATAATTTCCTTTACAGGATTTGGATACACTCTTGTCTTTAATTGATTCTCACCAATTCCAATAGATGCATTAAACAGAAAATTAACATAAGGTAAAACCCCCGAAACCGTAGTCCCATTCTCTTTGTACTCACCAGCCGTGATAGAAACCAATCCGTCAGGTTCTGAAAAAGGTATTAGGTCTGGTTTAAACAAAACCGTTTGCAACAAATCAGTGGTAATCTCAATTTTATATGGAACACCTGCTTTAATTACATGATCGAGACCAGATGCTCTCCATACATATTGATCTACGTAAGTAGCGTTGGCCATAGCTCCAAATTGCCCTTGTTCTATTAATACAACCGATATTGTTGAAGCGGTTTTTCCCGCTGTTGAATCTGGAAATATGATCTCCAAATCTTCCAATATTTGATCCTGACCTGACAAGACAAATGAGAATGTACTTTTTGTAGCTTGAGTATTTAATCCTTCGCCATTGTAATCGGTATTGGAAGTTTTTCCTGTTATTTTAACATAGACCGTATCACTCCAAATAGAGCAAACACCATGTGACACTTTGGCCCAATAATATCCAGTTACCATCGGCAATGTGGTATCTGAACCGATT
>JAOARK010000417.1 GCA_025210575.1 Schleiferiaceae bacterium | reverse complement strand
TGTCTACCCTGAAAGGGATCGACATCATATTTCCTTCTTTCTTATAAACGAAAGACTTTAGGTTTTCTTACACTAATTTTTGAACTAAATCAGCAGCTTCTTGTAAAGCTACAGCAGAATACACTTTTAATCCGCTATTATCTATTAGTTCTTTTGCCTCTTCGGCATTTGTACCTTGTAATCTTACAATAATAGGTACAGGAATCTCTCCGATGTTGTTATAAGCATCTACAATTCCTTGAGCTACTCTATCGCAACGTACAATTCCTCCAAAAATGTTCACCAAAATGGCTTTAACATTTTTGTCTTTCAAAATAATTCTAAACGCAGTTTCAACTCGCTTAGCATCTGCAGTTCCACCAACATCCAAGAAGTTCGCTGGGTTTCCACCTGCCATTTTAATAATATCCATGGTAGCCATTGCCAATCCAGCACCGTTTACCATACAACCTACGTTCCCGTCAAGCTTAACAAAATTCAATCCAACTTCACCAGCTTCAACCTCTGTAGGGTCTTCCTCTCTTTTGTCTCGCATTTCTGCGATTTTCGGATGTCTGTATAATCCATTTCCATCTAACGCCACTTTAGCATCAACAGCCATAATCTTATCGTCAGATGTTTTTAATACTGGGTTAATCTCGAACATAGAAGCATCAATACCCATATAAGCATTGTAAAGACTTGATACGAATTTTACCATGTCTTTGAATGCAGCACCACTTAAACCTAAGTTAAATGCCACTTTTCGAGCTTGAAAAGGTAAAAGACCTGTTTTAGGATCAATCTCCTCTGTAAAGATTAAATGTGGAGTCTTTTCTGCAACTTCCTCAATATCCATTCCACCTTCGGTAGAATACATGATCATATTTCTACCAGTTTGTCTATTCAACAATACAGACATATAGAATTCACTTGTCTCACTTGGACCTGGATAATAAACATCTTCAGCAATCAATACTTGGTGTACTTTCTTACCTTCTTTAGAAGTTTGAGGAGTAACCAAATTCATACCGATGATTTGCTCTGATAAATTTTGTACGTCTTCTAGACTCTTAGCCAATTTAACACCACCACCTTTTCCGCGGCCTCCAGCATGAACCTGAGCTTTAACAACCCACCAGCTTGTACCAGTTTGATGCGAAAGTTCTTTAGCAGCTTCAACAGCTTTATCTGGGTTGGTAGCAACAATACCACGTTGTATTCTTACTCCGTATTCAGCTAAAATATTTTTACCTTGATATTCGTGAAGATTCATAGTAATTATCCTTATTAAAAGTGGCACAAAAATAGTTGGTAGAGCCTTACGTTCACACAGTTTTTTCCTTCTTTTTAATCCCTATAAATTTGTACTAGTTTTGGGGCCTCAAAACAATCTTATCTCGCCATAAGGCGGATAGAGCATGAAAATAAAGCTGCTTCAAATATTTCTCTTGATGTATTCTATATCTTGGGCACAAGGACCTAAGAAAGAGTATAAAATCCATCGGGCAGAACATCCGCCCAAAATCGATGGTATTCTTGATGATGACTTATGGAACAAAACTCCCATAGCAAATGAATTCTTAATGCTAGAACCTGGCAATGGTTCAGCAGAAAGAAAGGGATTTGAGACGGAAGTGAAAGTGGCTTATGACGACCATTCAATCTATTTCGGAATCTTAATGAATGATCCTGACCCAGATTCAATTTTAACCCAGTTTACCCAAAGAGATAATTATGGAGGCAACAACGATTGGTTTGGGGTTTTTATAAATCCTTTTAACGATGGTTTAAATGACTTCAACTTTTGGGTAACGGCTGCAGGAGTTCAAGCGGATAGCCGAACCACCGGAAATGGAGATGATTTTGGCTGGAATACAGTTTGGAAAAGTCATGTGCAAATTACAGAGAAAGGATGGGTTTTAGAGTTGGCCATACCTTACCAAAGTCTTCGTTTTCCAAAAAACGGAAATGGCGTTTGGGGATTAAACATGATTCGAAACATAAGGCGCTATCGTGAACAATATTCGTGGAACTTTATTGACAAACAAATTGCCAGTTATGAATTACAAGCAGGAAATCTAGTAGGAGTAAATGAGATCACTCCTCCCCTGCGTTTATCCATAATTCCTAATGTCACAGCCTCATATTCAGCATTGCCCAATGTAGACGAATCATCAGATAATGTATACGTTACCAATCAAGCGTTTAACGCAGGCGCTGATATTAAATATGGTATCAATGAGAGTTTTACGCTAGACATGACCTTATTGCCTGATTTTACACAAGTTGCCTATGACAGACAAGTGTTAAATCTAGGGCCTTTTGAAAACAGGTTTGATGAGCAAAGACAATTTTTTAAGGAAGGCATTGAGCTATTCAATAAAGGAAACCTTTTCTATTCTAGAAGAATTGGCGGTGCTCCAAAGAACATCACGAACACAAACTTGGATGAATTAGATGATGTATCTCAAAACACCACACGAATGCTTAATGCTACCAAGGTTTCTGGTAGAACTAAATCTAATTTAGGCATAGGTGTTCTTAACGCTATTACTGCAGCAAACTATGCTACCGCTAGAGACACTATTGGTGATGGTGAAATTCAAGTGCTAACCGAACCTATGACGAATTACAATGTTATTTCCTTTGATCAACGATTCAACCAGAATTCGTCTATAGGCTTTGTCAACACTAACGTAATGCGTGATGGCGCGTTTAGAGATGCAAATGTTTCTGCCCTTTTCTTGGAGCTCGCAAACAAAGCAAACTCTTATAAGTACTCGGGTGTCTTTAAGTATTCTAACATTTTAGAAAGCGGAGTTCGGACAAGTG
>JAOARK010000416.1 GCA_025210575.1 Schleiferiaceae bacterium | reverse complement strand
TGTGAGTCCGTGGACCCACTAGGGCTCGAACCAAGGACCACCTGATTATGAGTCAGGGGCTCTAACCAACTGAGCTATAGGACCGCCTTTTGTTTAAAAGGGCTGCAAATGTAAAAATATTGAAGTGTTGGCAAAAGACTTCTTTTTATATTTTTCGCCTTTGTCAACAATTACGTTCTAATTTGTTAATAGCATGGTTAAATTCTCTTAACCTCTAGATTTTTAGTGGTTTTAATTTTGCCCTAAAAAACTAAAACATGCTACTCATCACAATTTCATTCGTAATTAGCCTCTTTGGAGGAATTGCCCTTTGGGCGAATCAAGACAGGAAAAAACAAAACAAGCTTAAACTAAAATAAGTATGGAAAACATTAAAAGCATTTGGTTCGATTTCGGTAGGGTGCTTTTGCCATTGGATTTGGAGAAAACCAGAGAAGCCTTTATTGAGCTCGGAGCTGGCCCTGATCTAGAAGAGAACACCGAGCTTTTTCATTCTTGGGAAAGGGGCGAGATCAACCGTCACGAGTTTTACCAAGGACTAAAAAAAGAACTGAAAGGCTTTGCGAGTATACCGAGTATACGTCAAGCATGGAATGCCATGTTACTTGATTTTCCGCGTGCGCACTTCAAATATTTACAGCAGCTAAAAGAAGACTATCAGCTTTTTTTGGTGAGCAATACCAATTCGGTACACATAGAATCCATCAAGCAGAATATGGGGGTTTTTAGATATCATCAATTCTTGAATTTATTTGATGAGGTATTTTACTCTTTTGAAATGGGGGTGCGCAAGCCCGAAGACAAGTTTTTTCAAATGGCTGCTAAGAAAGCCAATGCCCCTTTGGAAGAATGTCTTTTAATAGATGATAACGAAGAAAATATTAAGGCAGCCGAGAGTTTAGGAATGAAGACCTGGCATTTCAATCCGGATGAGGATACGTTGAATTTTGAAAAACTAAAAATGGCTCACTAGGAGCCATTTTTTATTTCGGTTTTTCTTGACACAATTCGATTAGCACCCCATTGGTGCTTTTAGGATGTAGAAAGGCCACAAGCTTATTGTCCGCACCATCTTTAGGGGTTTCGTTTAAAACCGTAAACCCTTCTTCTTTTAACCGAGCTATTTCGGCATATATATCTGTAACATCAAAAGCGATGTGGTGGATGCCTTCGCCTTTTTTGGCGATGAATTTAGCGATTGGGCTATCAGGATTGGTCGCTTCTAAAAGCTCGATCTTATTCGGACCCACATCAAAAAAAGAAGTGGTCACTCCTTCGCTTTCTACCGTTTCGCTCTTGTAAGGTGGCTTGCCATATAACTTACTGAATAGCTCGTTTGACGCTTCCAGATCTTTAACGGCAATGCCAATGTGTTCGATCTTATTCATTTTAATTTCCACCTAAAATTATGGGTAATCCGTCTTTCCCACTCCCAACAACAATAACCTTGCTGTTAGGAGATTTGGCCAATGCTTCTGTTGCCAAGATTCCCTTTTCCTTCAAAATGTTATCTGTTAAACTCGCGTTGAGAATTCTGTTTGCCGCAGCTTTTCCTTCTGCGTCAATTCTTCTTCTTTCGGCTTCCTTTGTTTCCTTTATCAGAAGATAGTCGAATTTCTGAGCTTCCTGATCGGCAGCTAATTTTTCTTCAATCGCTTTTTGAATGGAAGTAGGCAATTGAATGGAACGGAATAACAGCGCTTTTAACTCAATGTTATTTTCTCTCAAGATCTTTTCGGTGGTCACCTCAATTTGCGTTTCGATTTCCTGGCGCTTAGAGGCGTACAATTCTTCTGGGGTGTATTGACCCACTATTTTACGAACTGCTGAACGCAATTCTGGACGAACTAATTTGGTGGTGTAATCTGTTTTAAATTGTTGATACAAATAGCCAATTTGATCAGGCAATGGTCTGAAACGAACGGTAACATCTATTTTAATTGAAAGACCATCAACGGAAAGCACATCCATCGTTTCTTCAATTTGTTGTTCTTCAACATCAAAAATGATCACATCATTCCAAGGAGCTACAATGTTTAACCCTTCACCTAAAACATGCTCCACATCTAAACCAGAGGTGTATTTTTTAAAGACAACGCCACGTTCAGTAGGTTGTAAAATCTTGAATGCGTTCTTAAAAAGTATGATCCCGAAAAGCACAATTACACCAATAATAATATATCGTCTTAGCTTGGGGATGTTAATATCTACTTGTTCTGCCATGATTAATTTTTTTTGAATCACAAATGTAATCCGTCCTACAGGATTTAATTCAATGTGATGATTTATTTACAAAAGATTTAAGACTACATGATCTGCAAGAAAGCCGCTGCAGATTCTTTGTAGAATGCGTTTACTTTATCAGAATTAAGCTCTGGCTCTATTGGAAGAACGGTTCCTTTCCAATCTTTAGAAATGAGCCATTTACCATGATCTAATTTTGGCAAGTTGTCGAATTTAATTTGGCCATCACTCCAAGCGTAACAATAATAATAGGGTGTATTACAAATGTTGTCTTTAATGGCATAACCGAGACCTAGACCTTTTGTAAAATTATTGTCCAAATCAACCAACATGCCGGTATCGAAATGGTGTGGCCAAACTCTAATCTCTGTATGATGATTGAACTCCTCAAACAATGATGAAAGTCCCATGGATGCAAGACATCTGTATTCGCTTAATTGTCTTGCGGTCTTTTTCAAAGTCGGCCCCCATTTTTCTACTTGAGCTTCAAATTGTGGAAGTTTGTAAGAATATTTGGGTTGAAACTTTTCTCCATCCAGTTCATCTTCCAGCAATAGATTTTTAATCCATAATAAGGTGTCCATCTCTGTGCTGCTCAATAGAGAGAGTTCTGATGAAGACTTTTCGCTTTGATAAATCAATTGGAAATTCAGATAGTCGAAAGAAAGGAAGCTGCCATTCTCTAATCTTCTCGATTCAAGGCTGGCATTTTCACAATTCCAATAAAGGTTAGATTGACTATCGTCTTCTAGCAATGGCAAGAAACTGTTGTTCAAAGCAGACAAATGCTGGGCTTTGTAATGAAACATTGTCTGCAAAAACATCAGCTCCTCCATCGCTCATTATTTTACAACTTCTACGCCACGCCAAAAAGCAATTCTATTTTCAATTCCCTTTGCAAGCTCTTTCGTTTCTGGGTAATACCAGGCAGCGTCTTTATTTGTTTCTCCATCCACCTCAACTGTATAGTAAGATGCGGTGCCTTTCCAAGGGCAAACCGTATGAGAGTCAGAAGCCTTGAAGTACTCTTTGTTTATCGCTTCTGGTGGGAAATATGCATTTCCTTCAACATTTATTATATCATCAGATTCTGCGAGAACCTTTCCTTTCCAAATTGCTTTCATCGTCTAAACTTTAAATAAATAATTAGCGTAATACTGCTTGGAGTCCAAGTAAACTTCCTTGATATTCAACTGCGCTCTTTCTGCCATTCGTTCAATCGTATTATGATCGAACTTCTGACTGATCTCCGTATGAATACTTTCCCAAGGATAAAATGAAATGGTTTCTTCCAGCTTTCGCAAATAGACGCTCTGTTGTTTTGTACTTACAAGATAACTCTTGGCTGTTCCAGTTTCTGGATTATAGGAAGGGTGATGCTCAAAGGCATCCAGATCAAAATCTGCATCAAGCTCTTTATTTATTCTGCTCAACAAATTCTTGTTGAAAGCTGCTGTAATTCCTGCCTCATCATTATAAGCAGGCAAGATTACTCGTGGATCTTTCTTTAAATCAAATCCTACTAATACACCATCGCCTGGATTTAAATTGCTCTGCAGCTGAGACAAGAAGTCTGTTGCCTCTTTAATGGTTAAGTTACCAATATTCGATCCCAGAAAGAGAATGAGTTTCTTTCTAGAATGGTCTTCTTTCAACTTTTTTAGAGATTCAAAATAATCTCCGTTAATGATGTCTACTGGTAGATCCTTCATCTCTGCTTGGAGATCTTCTTTTAAGAGTGTTAGGGCATTTAGACTAATATCTAAAGGTTTGTATGTAAATGTGATATTTTCTTGAAGTAGTTCATTTAATAAAACCTTGGTTTTCAGTCCATCACCAGCACCTAATTCTAATAGGTCAAAGGGTTCGTCATTTGGACTAAAATCATGAATGATCTGTTGTTTATACTTTTCTAAAATCTCTTTTTCAGTTCTGGTGAGATAGTACTCTGGCATAGCCATGATTTTTTGAAAGAGTTTATCTCCGATGCTATCGTAAAAGTATTTTGAAGGCAAAGTTTTGGGCGATTGTTTCAGGCCCTCTAGGACTTCAAGTGCAAATGTATTTTGAGTAAGTACTTCCATGGTTATTTTGCTAAACGGATGCCAGTGAAC
>JAOARK010000415.1 GCA_025210575.1 Schleiferiaceae bacterium | reverse complement strand
CAAGGGGAGACCATGCATAGTATTTCTCAAAAAATGGGGATCAAACTGTCTTCGCTTTACAGCAGAAATAAGATGCGGGTTGGTGCTCAGCCGAGAGCTGGGCAAACATTGTATTTAAAAGGGAAGAAGAAATAAAGTTTACATCAAATTATGGGAAAAGCCATTGGTGGAGTATTGGTAGGTATTATTGTAGGGTTTATCGTAATAGAGATCATCACCTTTTTAGGGTTTGCAATATTCCCTTTAGAGCAGACTGATTTAGATCCAGGCGGAGTAATTAGAGTGCGCCAAGAAATGCCCATAATCAATTTAATGATCTACTTATTTTCTTCTAGTGTAGGTGCTTTGGTTGCTGGTACATTAACAAGGAGAATTAGTGCGGCAAGGTTTAAAAATGTTCCAGCGCTAATCGCTGGTTTATTGTTACCCCCAATTGGCTATCGTTTGCACTTGGGATATCCAGATTGGGTTTTTTACACTGGACTCTTACTCTTTATTCCCTTTGCTTATTTAGGAAGCAGATTGGTCAATAAGCAGTCAGGAAATACGGAATCAAACACTATAGATTAAGTCGAAGTTTTACATTTGCCATCTATGGTTACACAAGATCAGATAAAAGAGATTGGGCAAAGAGTAGAGACCTTGAAAGGTTATTTAAACCTGGAAGAGAAGAAGATCACTATTCACAATGAAGAGGAGAAAACCGCGGCACCTGGTTTTTGGGATGACCCTAAAAAGGCAGAAGTGGTTTTAAAAGGAATTCGTCAACTTAAATTTTGGGTTGAGGGGTTTGATCGCGTACAAAACATGTACGAAGAATTAGA
This sequence comes from Schleiferiaceae bacterium, assembly GCA_025210575.1. Lineage (GTDB taxonomy): Bacteria > Bacteroidota > Bacteroidia > Flavobacteriales > Schleiferiaceae > JAOARK01. Next base: position 5,835 of record JAOARK010000415.1, on the reverse strand, counting down.
ATTGGCTCATGAATTTCTGAAAGAAGGTGTAATTGAAGAAAGTGAATTAGAGAGTAACTATGCCAAGGTTTTTAAAGAAGTAGAAGACCTTGAATTCAAGAATATGCTTTCTGGTGAAGAGGATAAGTTGAGCGCTGTTCTTCAGATTACCGCTGGTGCGGGTGGAACGGAAAGTTGCGATTGGGCCAGCATGCTGATGCGCATGTATTTAATGTGGGCCGAAAAGCACGGGCACAAAGTAAGAGAGCTCAACTTGCAGCATGGAGATGTAGCTGGTATTAAAACGGTGACTTTGGAGATTGAAGGGGATTACACTTTTGGTTTCCTAAAGGGAGAGAATGGAGTGCATCGTTTAGTACGTATTTCTCCATTTGATTCTAACGCAAAACGTCATACCTCATTTGCTTCGGTATATGTATATCCATTGGTGGATGATTCGATCAATATTGAAGTGAACCTGAATGATATTGAGTGGGACACCTTTAGATCGAGTGGAGCAGGAGGTCAGAACGTAAACAAAGTTGAAACGGGAGTGCGATTAAAGCACAAGCCATCGGGTATCATCATCGAGAATACCGAAACACGTTCACAATTAGGTAATAAAGAAAAGGCTATTCAATTACTGAAGTCTCAATTGTACGAAATAGAGATGGAGGCTAAGAATGCTAAACGTGCAGAAATTGAAGCGGGCAAGAAAAAGATCGAATGGGGTTCTCAGATCAGAAACTATGTAATGCAGCCTTATAAGCTAGTAAAAGATGTGCGCACAGCTTACGATACATCTAATGTAGATAGTGTAATGAATGGAGACTTAGATGGATTCTTAAAGGCTTATCTCATGCAAGAAGGAGAAGCGAAGCATGAAGATTAGTGCCATATCTTTCATAATTATATAATACTTACTTAAATTTTAAATTGAATTACAAAGCGTAATTAGCTAAAACTATTGAAATGGCTAAGCGCTTTGTTGAGATTGCTATTATCTCTGATGTTCACTTAGGTACATTTGGTTGTCATGCCAAAGAACTCCTCAACTACCTAAAGTGCATTAAACCCAAAACACTTCTTCTTAATGGAGATATCATTGATATCTGGAATTTTAGGAAGAATTACTTTCCCGGTGCACACATGAAGGTGTTGAAGCAGATTATGCACATGGCTTCTAAAGGAACGAAAGTGTACTACATCACAGGTAACCATGATGAATTGCTGCGCAAGTTTACTGATACCCAAATTGGTAATATAAAACTCTGCAACAAACATTTGCTGGAAGTTAATGGCAAGAAAGCTTGGGTATTTCATGGTGATGTATTTGACCGTTCTATACAAGGGGCCAAAATGGTGGCTCGTTTGGGTGGTATGGGTTATGATTTACTAATTCTCATAAATCGCTTTCTCAATGTCATTTTAGAAAAGTTTGGCAGAGAGAAATATTCATTCTCAAAAAAGATAAAGAACAGCGTAAAGAAAGCGGTTAAATTCATTTCTGATTTTGAAGAAACTGCCTCAGAATTGGCAATTGAACAAGGGTTTGACTACGTTATTTGCGGACATATTCATCAACCACAGATAAGACAAGTACAAAACAAAAAAGGAAGTGTTTTGTACTTGAATTCTGGAGACTGGGTAGAGAATCTTACAGCCTTAGAATTTCATAACAATCAATGGAGAATTTATCAATACGATCCCGCTAACCACTTAAACAGTAAAGACGAAAATAAAACTGAAGACAAAAAATATAGCTGGGAAGAATTGATGGAATTGGTAAACCCGGTTAAGCATGCATAAGCCAAAGATTCTTTATGCCATACAGGGAACTGGAAATGGGCATATTGCGCGTGCTAGAGAGATCATTCCAGTGTTGGGCAAATATGCCGATGTAGATGTGTTGATTTCTGGAAATGAAAGTGAAATAGAATTACCCATACAGCCCAAGTACATTTTTACAGGTATTACGTTGAAGTATGATGCCCAAGGAGGTGTAAGTTATTTAAAGACATTAACAAGAAATAATTTACTCAAGGCGGCATGGGAGGTATGTAAGCTTCCCGTTAGAAATTATGATTTGGTTATTTCTGATTTTGAATTTGTTGCTTCTTGGTCGAGTAAATTGAAAAGCCATAGATGCATTGGATTAAGCCATCAATCTGCTTTACTTTCTAAGCATGTGCCAAAGCCAAAAGAATCATCCCTCATCGGGAAATTGATATTGAAGTATTATGCACCGGCCATACACAACATAAGTTTTCACTTTAAACCGTATGATTTTTTCATGTTTCACCCTGTAATTAGAAAAGAGGTGAGAGCCATGGAGAATTCTTATGTAGCAAAGAATAAATACACGGTATATTTACCTGCCTTTGGTGTTGATTTTTTACGTGGATATTTTGCACAATTTTCAACGGCATACTTTGAGATTTTCACCAAAAAGGTAGAGCAAACACATGAGTTTGGAAATGGTCGAATTCAACAGATTGAAAGTGATAACTTTTTGAAAAGCATGGAAACCTGTGCAGGGGTTATTACAAGTGCTGGTTTTGAAACTCCAGCGGAAGCGATTTATTTAAATAAGAAATTATTGGTTGTGCCAATTGCCAACCAGTTTGAGCAATTGATGAATGCCAAAGCTTTAGAAGAAATTGGCGTTCCTGTAGTCTATCAATTAAATGATGCATCCTCACATGTCATTATGAATTGGATAAATAAAAAGGAGGTAGTGCATGAAAAATTTCCGGATTTAACAGAAAGGCTCGTTCAGAATGAGATTCTGCCTTATGTGCTTGAATAAAAAAAGCCCCGAAGTAACTTCGAGGCTTTCTAAAAGTAGTTTACTATCTTCTAGTAAATATCGTTGTAGAATTCTTCTACGTCTGCACCTTCTTTTAAGCTTGTAAACAACTGAGAAGCTACAAGCCCTCTGATGCTGCTGCTTAATTGATCTTGCTCTGCTTTGTAATCTGGTTTAGGAGTAAATGGCAATTCTTGTTGAACCATTACAACAAATACTCCGCTGTTTCCTTTAATAGGTTGAGATACTGCGTTAGCAGGTAATCCACACATGGTGCCAATAACAACTGGCTCGCTACCCACACCACTTAAAGCGGTAGATCCAAGATTAGTAGCCTGTGGCTTTACTTCTGCACCTACTGTGGTTGCAATATTCTCCATAGAAGCTCCACTTGCTTTTGCATCATTGAATTTCTGCATCAACATTTCAGCCTTCTTTTCTTTCAATACTTCAGCACGAACTTCTTCTTTTACTTTGTCTAAAGGAGCAACGCCATCTTCGAACATCTTATCTAAGATCACAACGATGTGTGCTTCATTTGTAGAGAATACGTTTACGTTTCCTTCAGCTCTTTCTTCATTGAATGCCCAACGAACAATTTGTCTGTTCTGGTTCAAGCCTGGGATGTTTTCATCTCCTTTACTTAAACCTTTTGCTGGTCTTAAAGACAATCCTTTTTCAGCAGCTAAAGCGTTAGCATCTTCTGCACTTTGAGACTCTTTAGCAAACATTGCTGCTTCACGATAAATGTCTTCTATTGTTGTCTGGCTTGGACGCACTGCACGGTGAATGTTCGCAACTCTTACCGCTTTGTTTTCTCCAGCCTGATCGTCAATGGCAATAATGTGGAAACCAAAGTTTGTGAATACTAAACCAATGTCTCCTTTCTCATTTCTGAAACAATAGTTCTCAAATGGCTCAGCCATCATTCTTTCAGAGAACCATCCAAGGTCGCCACCTTTCATCTTTGCAGCGATGTCATCAGAATGTTTTTCTGAGATGCTGTCAAACTGAGATGCATCATCTTTAACAATTGCAAAAAGACTATCCGCTAAAGCTTTTGCTTCAAAACCAGTACGAGTTACTGTTGGAGCAGCTCTTTCAGCACCAGCAAAAGAGATCAATACATGACGTGCCTTAACAGAGTCAGGCATGTTGATGATGTCATTCAATTTAGAAATAGTGTATCCGTCACCATCTTTGTAAGGACCGTAAACAAAGCCTACTTCGCTGTTCATCATTAAACTATCAATCTCTTGATTCATGTTTCCAGCTTTTACATAACGATCTGCAAAAGGGTAATCAGAGTTTAATGAAACATACAATGAATCGTTATCAGTATTTCTGAATCCAGCAATGGTATCCACACCGTCAACGCGATCTTCAAGAATCTCATTCAATTCAGTTAATACTTCGTTGTTATCTGCATCAGAAGGCTGAATAGGGAAGGTTACAAAAGAAATGTCTCTAGAAGCTTTTCTTTCATAATCTGATTTATTCTTACCGTAATAGCTGCTTAAATCACCTTCAGTAGGCTCAACATCAGCATCGGTAATACCTACATAAGGTAACTGGATGAATTGAGCTTGAACGCTTTTTGAAGTCTTGGCATATTCGTGCTCGCCAATAGCCTTAGGAATGTAGATTCCATATTTTACAGCATTGTTGTATTTCGTGGTCAAAGCCTGATCGGCCATTGCCTTTTCGTACTCTGTCCATTGTTGCCAAGCTTTAATCGCTTCAGGGTTTCCGTTATCCCTTCCGTCTTGAAGACTTGTTAAGTAATCTCCAATTCTAGACTCACTAAATTGTCCAGTGTTTGGGTCTTGAAATGCAGGTGCCTGACGAATACTTGGGTCGTTTTTCAAGTTGAAGAAAAGTTCTTCAGAAGAAACACTTAAACCCAATTTCTCGCATTCTTCGCCTTGAATGATTTCTAATTGTAGCTGATTCCAAACAAAGTCTGCAACCATTTTATCTGAAAACTGAGCGTATTGCTCGTTGTTGTTCTTCAGGTTTTCAATTCTTAGGGCAAAGTCTTGACGGGTAATTTTTTCTCCATTAATAGAACCAATGGTATTTGGGTCGCTAAAAAGGTTTCTTCCAGAGCTAAACAAGTCTTGAAGAACAAAACCTCCCATTGCCAATCCAATTACAACGATCAATAATCCTGAACGTTTTCTAATCTTCTCCAATGTAGCCATTTACAATGCTAATTTTTATGATTTTGTAAAGTTTGCGAATATAGTATTTCGCCTTAATTAACAGGAGATTCGTGCAAAAAATTAATCCTCTTTTGGTAAGATAAGTTTGAGTTCCTCCAGGCGGTTAGAAGAAACCTTTGTAACTACAAAAGTGTATTTGCCAATTTTCACTTTTTCACCTTTCTCAGGAATGCTTTCTGTGCTATTGAAAATCATTCCGCTCAGCGTGTTGTAGTTGTCAGATTCAGGAAGATCAAGCTTGTATTTGCTATTCAGATTGTCTATTTCATGACGAGCAGATAAGATGAATTCGTGCTCGTTCAATTGAGTTTCAGTCAGATTCTCATAGTCATGTTCATCGGCTATTTCGCCAAAAATCTCCTCTACCACATCTTCAAGCGTAAGCATCCCTGAGGTGCCTCCAAATTCATCTATCACCACCGCAATACTTCTATTCTCTTTGGTGAGAAGGTCTAGGATCTCATTGGCCTTCATGCTCTCAGGAATGAACAGTACTGGCCTTAATATACTTTTGAGATTTGTGGGTTTTTTGAAGAGCTCAAATGCATGAACATAACCTATGATATGATCTACATTGTCTCGATAAACCAAAATTTTTGAATAGCCCGATTGAATAAATTGCTTCTTTAAATGCTTTACACTTTCGGTTTCGGCAATGGTTTCCATTTCGGTACGAGGAATCATAAATTCCCTCGCTTTCTGCTCTGAGAAATCTAGGGCATTTTTGAAGATCTCGATTTCATGATCTACCTCTTCTTCATAATCCGGATCTGTTTTTTCTTCAATGTAATGATCTAAGTCAACCTTAGAAAAAACAGGAGT
>JAOARK010000414.1 GCA_025210575.1 Schleiferiaceae bacterium | reverse complement strand
GGTGCATACTTGCCCGACTATATTCTTACCAATGATGAATTGAGTACGATGGTCGATACATCTGATGAATGGATCATGACTCGTATTGGTATTAAGGAAAGAAGAATTCTTAAAGGTGAAGGTTTAGGTTCCTCAGAACTGGGGAAAAATGCCGTTGCACAGCTATTGGAGAAAACCAATACTTCTCCTGAGGAGGTTGACTTGTTGATTTGTGCAACTGTAACTCCGGACATGCAATTCCCGGCTACAGCAAACATCATCAGCGACAAGCTAGGTATTAACAACGCATTTAGTTTTGATTTGAATGCAGGATGTTCAGGTTTCTTATATGCATTGGCTACAGGCGCAAAGTATATAACATCTGGCATGTATAAGAAGGTTGTTATTGTTGGAGCAGAGAAAATGTCTTCAATTGTTGATTATACAGACCGTCAAACTTGTGCAATTTTTGGTGATGGTTCGGCAGCAGTTCTTCTTGAGCCAACTACTGAGGATGTTGGTATTGTTGACGAAATGTTACATACTCAAGGATTTGGTCGCAAGCACTTACACCAAAAAGCCGGTGGATCATGTAAACCTGCAAGTCACGAAACTGTTGATGCTCGTGAGCACTTCATTTACCAGGAAGGAAATCACGTATTCAAGCATGCAGTATCAAACATGGCTGATGTTTCTGTTGAAATGATGGAGAAACACAACATGTCAGCAGATGATTTGGCATGGTTGGTACCACACCAGGCAAACAATCGTATTATTGAAGCTACAGCAAAAAGAATGGGCTTGGCTAAGGAGAAGGTGATGATTAATATTGAGAAATATGGTAACACTACTTCTGCTACAATTCCATTGTGTTTATGGGAGTGGGAAGATCAGTTGAAGAAGGGAGATAACATTATTCTTTCCGGATTTGGAGCTGGTTTTACATGGGGATCAATCTACCTGAAGTGGGGTTACGATCCAAAATAAGATCTGAAAAACACTATAATATATTAGAGGCCTTCGTAAGAGGGCCTTTTTTTGTGCCTGCATTTTCAGTGGGAAATCTCACCCAATTTTTTATATTTGTAGGGCTCGTAAATTGTCAGGGCCAATATGATGAGAGAAAAAGGTTAAGAATCTCATACTATTTTTTCATTATCTGAGTTGTTTAAAAGTAATTAACAAACTCAGACAATAAATACCGGTAAAGGATGAATTGAAGAAGAAGGTGTAATTATCATGCCAATTTCTTATCCCAATTAAAAGTTCCGGTTTGAAATATTCAATTAGAATTCAAACATGTTTAGTAAAAAAGATAAAATGAGCAGAAACAACGAAGTGCAAACTACAGCGGTAAATCTTATTTGCGATGGAACCTCTATTAAAGGCGACATTCAAGCTTCAAGAGACATTCGTATTGACGGTTACTTGAATGGCACAATGCAGGTAAATGGTAAGGTTGTAGTTGGAAACACAGGTAAGATTGAAGGCGATATCAACTGTAAGACAATTGACGTATCCGGAAAAGTAGAAGGTAATATTATAGCTTCAGAAATGGTATTATTAAAATCAACAGCAATTATTCTTGGTAATATTTCTACCGACAAGATTTCTGTTGAGCCAGGTGCTAAATTTACCGGAACCTGTAAAATGGGTGAATCAGCACCTAAAAAGAAAGATGAAAAAAAATAAGGGAGAAAATAACTCCTTTGATAAAAAGAAAAAGCAAATAACCGGAGTGTTAAAATATTCCGGTTTGGCTTTCCAAATGATTGTAATTATTCTACTCGTACTCTACGGAGGTATGAAACTGGATGAATTTTTAGGGAAAGAGTTTCCTCTGTTTACAATTATTGGGGCCTTTTTAGGGGTTATATTAGCCCTTTACTTCGCTTTAAAGGATTTTCTTAAAATGAAGTAAGAACAAATTTTATAAATAGGTATGGATAAAAAGTATAGAAAATACATCATCAATCTGGGAATTATTTCAGTAATAATTGCTCTATTAACAATTGGACTATATACAACAATCCTAAAAGCGCATTTTAATATCGTTTTTCCATTTGTGATCCTGTATTTTTTCCTTTTCAACTCATTTCAGCATTTTAAATTACTGAAATCTTCAAAAGGAAATCCTCGAGTTTTCCATACAAATTACATGGCTTGGTTCGGAATAAAACTATTCTTAAACCTGAGTTTTGTAATTGTGTTTGTATTGTTGAATAGGGCACAGGCATTGAGTTTTGTGCTGTTTTTCGCATTTTGCTACATGGTCTATACTACTTACGAGGTAATTGCGCTATCTAAGACATTAAGGTCGGAAAATGTTAAATAGTTGAAAATAGTTCTCCGAACAGCTTTTTTTATTAAATTTGGGGGACAATTTTGAAATAGCAGAAAAAAAATCTGTACTTTCAAAAGCTAATTGTTTAAAGGGCTGGAAAAGATATTAGACGGCCCTGTCTTTTGAGAAGTAAAGGATGAATTCTCAAAAATTTCCTTCTAAATAAGAAGGAGTGAAAAATTAAAACTAGTTCATTGAGATTTTTAATTGTAGAGAATGAGTTGGCGGTGCCGGAGCCATCCATGCAAATTTTGTAAGTCTTCGAGGAACTCAGACCACTCTTCTTTCCATTATTATCCGATGATCTGTCATATTTAAAGTAAGTCAATTAATAAGTATGCAAAAATTTCATCGATTTCTACTGATTTTCTTCTTTATAGCAAGTGTTGTACCAGCATTCGCTTCTGACGAACATGATGAACATGCTCACCATGATACTCACAAAAAGGAAAAGTTTGAACCAGGTAACTTTATCTTAGACCATATTGCTGATGCTTACGATTGGCACATATTTTCTTATGGGGATTTTCATGCCTCAATTCCACTTCCTGTAATTGTTATTTCAGAGCAATCAGGCTTTCACATGTTCATGTCCTCTAAGTTTCATCACGGACACAGTGCTTATAAGGGATTTTATATAGCGCAGGAAGGTGATTACAGAGGTAAAGTAGTAGAGAAGATTGATGGAAAAGAGGTAAGACCATTTGATATCTCAATGACAAAGAACGTGGTGGCCATGCTTATTAGTATGATTTTCCTGATGTGGATTTTCATATCGGTTGCCAAAGGATATACCAAAAGAAAAGGAAAGGCTCCAAAAGGAATTCAATCTTTAATGGAGCCATTAATACTTTTTGTTCGCGATGAGATTGCAAAACCTGCAATTGGCGATAAAAAGTATGAGAAATACATGCCATTCCTATTGACCATTTTCTTCTTCATATGGCTGAATAACCTATTGGGATTGGTGCCATTATTTCCGGGAGGAGCTAATGTAACAGGTAACATTACCATAACCATGGTATTGGCATTGTTTACTTTTATCATTACAACTTTTAGTGGTAATAAGAATTACTGGGCACATATTTTTAATACACCTGGTGTACCATGGTGGTTAAAATATCCAGTACCATTGATGCCAATTGTGGAATTAATGGGAGTATTCACAAAGCCATTTGTACTAATGGTCCGACTATTTGCAAACATTACAGCAGGACACATGATTGTTCTGGCCTTTGTAAGTTTGATTTTCATTTTCGGTCAAATTAGTCCTATGCTAGGTTACGGTACTTCAATTGTTTCTGTATTGTTCGTTATTTTCATGGATATGCTGGAACTATTGGTTGCTTTGATTCAGGCATATGTATTTACACTTCTTTCTGCGCTTTACTTTGGTATGGCAGTGGAGGAACATCATTAAGAATTTTCTGCTCCTTAGGGGAGCTTATTTATAGTTTTTAAATCATTAAACTAAAAACGCTATGATTACATTATCAATTCTTCTTCAGGCTGAAGCTAGTATGGCAGTTGCTAAAATGGGTGCTGCATTTGGTGCTGGTATTGCTGCTATTGGTGCAGGTATCGGTATTGGTAAAATTGGTGGAGCTGCTCTTGAGAGTATCGCTCGTCAACCAGAAGCAGCCGGAGATATTCGTTCAAACATGATTGTAGCTGCTGCACTTATTGAAGGTGCTGCTTTCTTTGCTATCATCATTTGTTTGTTGGCTATCGTACTTTAATAAGCTTAAAAAGCCTGTTGTTTTTCGCTTTGGCGGATATTTACAACAGTTTTGATTGACTTATTAAGAAATGAACAACAATTTGCCAAAGGGGATTGCCTGAGGCAAATTGTTTTCAACTGAATTCAATTATTGAGGCAATTAGAACTTAATTGCTGAAAGATTAAATAGAGAACTCACCAACCGGTGAAATAAAAAGAAATAATATGGGCTTGGTAACACCTGAATTAGGAACCTTTATTTGGATGTTTTTGGCTTTTGCCATTGTTCTGTTTATCCTTAAGAAGTTTGCCTGGAAACCAATTTTAAATGCTTTAAGAGAGCGTGAAGAATCCATTGAAGATGCTTTACGTTCGGCTGAGCGTGCTAAAGAAGAGATGGCTGAATTAAAGGCCGATAATGAAAGAATTCTTCAAGAAGCAAGAAAAGAGCGTGAAGCTGTTTTAGTTGAAGCCCGTGAAATGGGTGATAAAATTGTTTCTGAAGCAAAACAGAAAGCTACTCAGGAAGCTGATAAGATCATAGAATCAGCAAGAGTAAGCATTGAAGGAGAAAAATCTGCTGCACTGAATGAAATTAAATCTCAGGTAGCGAATCTTTCTGTAGAAATTGCGGAAAAGATTCTTCGTCAGCAGTTTGCTGATGATCAGCAACAGAAAGAATACTTCAAGAAATTAATGGACGAAGTGAAGTTAAACTAGTAATTGAGGAAGAATGAACTCTTCAGCACTGATTTTGGTTTTGAGCTGTAGATAGACTGGAAACTCAATACACATCCCAAATTGTTTGGGACTAATATCTAGAAAAATGAACGAAAGTAAAATCTCGGTTCGATATGCAAAAGCTCTTTTTGAGTTGGGCAAGGAGAAAAATCTGATTGACACTTTCATTGCAGATGTCAAGTTAATTGAACAAACCTGTGATGAGAGCAAAGATTTTGTCTTAATGCTTGAATCGCCTGTTGTAAAAACTTCTCAAAAAAGGGAAACCATGAAGAAGATTTTTGCAGAGAAGGTACACGCTTTAACCTTGAATTTCATTGATTTGATTGTTCAGAACAGAAGAGAAATGTTTCTGAAGGATGTATCTAGAAATTTTTTGGCGTTGTGTCGTAAAGATCAGGGCATTCTTTCGGCAATTCTGACTTCTGCTAGTGAAATAGAGGCTTCTACTACGGATCAGATATCTGAATTATTAGCTAAGTCATTCAATTCTAAAATTGAATTGAAACAAATTGTAGATAAAGAGTTGATTGGTGGATTTGTAATTCGTGTTGAAGATCAACAACTGGATGCCTCAGTAGCAAGCCAATTGAATCAAATCAAACGAGAATTGCTTTCGAACAGTATAAGTTAAAAGTACTTAAAGTGCCTAAAGTACTTCAAGTTAAAATGATACTTCAAGTAGACCAGGCATATACAATCATTAAAAATTTAAAGTAGTAAGTACTTAGAAACTCATAAGTATTTTAAGTACTTAAGGCACTAAAAATTGAATAAATATGGCAAGTATTAAACCTGCAGAAGTTTCGGAAATTCTAAAGCAGCAATTAGAAGGATTAAAAACCGAGGCAGAACTGGAAGAAGTTGGTACCGTTTTACAAGTGGGTGATGGTATCGCTCGTATTTACGGATTATCAAACGTTGAATCAAACGAATTGATCGAATTCCAAAATGGAGTTTTGGGTATTGTATTGAACCTTGAAGAGGACAATATCGGAGCTGTACTTTTGGGAGAATCTCAAGGAATTAAAGAAGGTGACGTTGTTAAACGTACCAAGCGTATTGCTTCTATCAATGTTGGTGAAGGAATGTTGGGACGTGTTATTAACACAATTGGTGAGCCAATTGATGGTAAAGGGCCAATTGAGGGAACTACCTATGAAATGCCTTTGGAACGTAAAGCTCCCGGAGTTATTTATCGTCAGCCGGTAAATGAACCATTGCAAACAGGTTTGAAAGCTGTTGATGCAATGATTCCTATCGGACGAGGACAGCGTGAGTTGATCATTGGTGACCGTCAGACAGGTAAAACTGCAATTGCCATTGATACCATTATCAATCAGAAAGAATTTTACGACAAGGGTGAGCCTGTGTACTGTATCTATGTTGCAGTAGGACAAAAAGGTTCAACCGTTGCGAATATTGCCAGAACTCTGGAAGAACACGGAGCAATGGCTTATACAACTATTGTATCTGCAACCGCATCAGATCCGGCTGCATTACAATTCTATGCTCCATTTGCAGGAGCATCTATTGGTGAGTTCTTCCGTGATACAGGACGTCCTGCATTGATCATTTATGATGATTTGTCAAAGCAGGCGGTATCATATCGTGAGGTATCACTATTGCTTCGTCGTCCACCGGGACGTGAGGCTTATCCGGGTGATGTATTCTATCTTCACTCAAGATTATTAGAGCGTGCTGCTAAGATTATCGATTCAGATGAGATTGCACGTAACATGAATGATCTTCCTGAAAGCCTGAAGAATGCGAAGGATGAGAAGGGAGAATCAATCATTAAAGGAGGAGGTTCATTAACTGCTCTTCCAATTATTGAGACACAGGCGGGTGACGTATCTGCTTACATCCCAACAAATGTGATTTCGATTACAGATGGTCAGATCTTCCTGGAATCAGATCTTTTCAACGCTGGTATTCGTCCTGCCATTAACGTAGGTATCTCGGTATCACGTGTGGGTGGTAATGCTCAAATTAAGTCGATGAAGAAGGTAGCAGGTACCTTGAAACTTGATCAGGCACAGTATCGTGAATTGGAAGCTTTTGCAAAATTCGGTTCGGATATGGATGCTGCAACACTTGCAGTATTGAACAAGGGGGCTAAGAATGTTGAAATCCTTAAACAAGGACAATATTCTCCTTTTACTGTAGATAAGCAGGTTGCTATTCTATTCTGTGGTACTCAAGGTTTATTGCGTGATGTTCCTGTTGATAAAGTGAAGGAATTTGAAGCTGACTTCCTTGAATTTATGGAATTGAAGCACAAGGACGTATTGAATGAGTTAGGTACTGGTAAGTATACCAAGGAAGCTCAGGATGTAATGCGTAAAGTTGCTGCAGAAGTAGCTGAAAAATATAAATAATGCTGCTAGCTGAAAGCTGTAAGCTTAAAGCTAAATGCCAATTAATAAAACGATAGATGATAAGGTGTAGATCTCAAAATCTAATACTTGATATCTAAAATCTATTTATAGAATGGCTAATTTAAAAGAAATCCGGACGCGTATATCATCAGTGCAGAAGACCAAACAGGTAACTGCTGCGATGAAAATGGTTTCTGCAGCCAAATTAAAGAAAGCTCAGGATGCCATTGTGCAAATCCGTCCGTATGCCGATAAACTTCATGAGATTTTGTCTCACCTTACGGGAAGTTTAATTGATTCGGATGATAATTTGTACGGCACTGAGCGCAAAGCAGAAAAAGTGTTGTTGGTTGCTATCACTTCCAATAAAGGGTTGTGTGGTGCCTTTAATGCCAATGTAATCAAACAGGTGAATGTACTTGCTGAAACTACATATGCAGAACAAAACCAAAAAGGTGGATTGAGTGTGTTGTGTATTGGTAAGCAAGGCTACGAGATCTTGAAAAAGAGCTTAAACGTAGTTGGAGAGCACAATCACCTGTACGATGATATGAACTTCGAAAATGTATCTGAGATTGCTACTTCAATCATGGATGAGTTTGTTGTTGAGAAGTACGATAAGGTTGAATTGGTATATAACCAGTTCAAAAATGCCGGGGTACAAATCCTTACAACCGAACAATTCCTACCTGTACAACAGGAAGAGGAAGAGAATCATGTTCAGAGTGATTATATTTTTGAACCAAACAAAGAGGAAATTGTGAGCGAATTGATTCCAAAATCATTGAAAACACAATTTTTCAAGGCCATGTTGGACTCCTTTGCTTCGGAACACGGTGCGCGTATGACTGCAATGCACAAAGCAACCGATAATGCTTCCGATTTAATTCAGGATTTGAACCTGACCTACAACAAAGCTCGACAGGCTGCAATTACCAACGAAATTTTGGAGATTGTATCCGGAGCAAATGCCTTAGCCCAATAAGCTGTAAAAGTTGCTTAAATGGGATAAAAAAGACCATATTTAAAAGATTTATAATTGCTGTAACGCCTCATTCGAAAGAATGGGGCGTTTTATTGTATTAGACACAGATTATATAGGATATTTATGATTTTCTCGGATATAGATCTCCATTGAGATATCATCAGTTAATTTCTATTTCAAAAACAATAATACTGTTTCCAACCTCTCATGATCAGATTTAATCTCGTTTAGATGAGTACGTGTATATAGCTTTTCAATTGTCTTTATTCTGATTTAACAAACAAAATACAGTAGAGATGAAAAGAATATTGACACTTGTCTTGCTATTTGTAGCACTGGTAAACTTGAGCAGTTGTAGTAGTGATGATGATGCAAAACCAAAGAAAGAATACGGCATTTTTAAGGTTCAGGATGAACAAACTGTTCTCATGAATGGTACGATTAACAGTAAATCCAACAAGAACTTTACGACCTTGTACAAACACTATCCTAAGATCGATAAAATTGAAATAAACGAATGTGAGGGCTCCAGCGATGATGAAACCAATTTGAAACTTTCCCTGTTCATCCATCAAATGGGAATCAACACCCATATATTAGATAATGGATTTGTTGCCTCGGGAGGTACAGATTTGTTCCTTGCGGGTATTAAGCGCACAATTGGTAAAAACGTACGAATTGGCGTGCATTCCTGGGCAATGGAAACAAATGGGAAGAAAAGTGTTGCAACTGATTACGATATGAACCACGCCTATCACAAGCCATACATGAATTATTACATGCAGGTTGGGTTTACAGCAGAAGAAGCTAAGGCATTTTACTTTTTCACCATTAAAGCAGCTCCAGCTGATGATATTCATTGGATGACTGAGGGGGAGTTGGAGAAGTATAAGATTCTGAAATAATCTGTAATACAATTGAAAGATATGCCTCGTTTGAAAAAGCGGGGTGTTTTTATCGTCTGATATTTAGTGATCAGTTGTGATAAAAGTAAAATCTGTTCAGTGTAATTGGACAATACAAATCCAACTTAAAGCTACTCTCTCCAATAAATTATATCCCTATCTTTATATCCTATCATTAACAAATGAACTCAGATGAAAGAAATTGAAGAAAAAGCCATTCATTCATTTTACAATGGGATGAATTGTGCACAATCTGTACTAACAGCCTATGCAGGTCATTTAAAGTTTGATCCGGCCATGGCTTTATCGGTGGCTAGTGGCTTTGGTGGAGGCATTGGAAAAATGCAGAAAACATGTGGAGCTGTTTCCGGATCTTTCATGGTATTGGGAATGTTCAATTCCAACAAATTCAAAGAAAACATTGATGCCAGAAATGCTACAAATAAAATGATTCAGCAGTTTACTCTTGATTTTACAGCTTTACATGGGTCATTGGATTGCAGAACTCTGTTAAACTGTGATTTTACCACAGAAGAGGGCGAGAAGATGTTTCAAGATAAGGATATGAAGAAAAATATTTGCTCCAGGTGTATTGCAGATTCCATTCAATTAATTGACAATCTTACAAAGGAATAAAGAAAGTATCTATTAGTTTGGAAACTTATTAATTGAAAAATCCCCACTATTATACTGAGGATTTTTTCTAATTAATGTTATTGCATATTCTTGAATGATCATTTAAGATTAATCTTCAACATCCTCCACAAAGTGACGCTTCGCATATTCAATATGCTCCTGCAATTGAAATTCGAACCATTTCTCTCTGTGATCAGAATATTCAACTAAGTCTTTAAAGTTACGGAAAGGTCTACGCCTCTGTAGAGCTTGAAAAGCTTCTTTTTTAAGTTCACCTTCATCGAGGCTATCAGCAAATCGTTCCATAATATTGAATGACTCAGAACTTTGCATAGGTGAAATTTCAATATAGTCTTGCCAATTATTCTCAACTTTATCGATTATGTCCTGATAAGGATTTTCTTCATCAAACATGAGGTGGTCTCCTATACCTGCAGGGTAGGAATCAACATTACCATTCGACTTCTCTACAATGACAACCATGCCGCATAGCAAGTCGTCAGCTATCTGTTTGTATTGTTCATCTGTTAGTTTCATATGGCTAAAATAAAAAATCCCCACCAAAAAAGGTGAGGATTTCTATATCTAAAAGAGTAAAGTTCTACTTCACTTCATTCATTGCTTCACTTACGTTGATACAGTAATCACCAATTTTCTCACATTCGCAGAACATGTCGTTATAGATGATACCTGCCTGAATCTTATACTTGTTCTCTTCAACATTGATTAAGTGTTCAGCCTTCAGGGCAGTTCTGTAATCATTAATTTCACGCTCAATTTCCCAGGCTTTCTTTACATTCACTTCATCGAATTCCTTGTTGGTATTTTCAAGCATCATGTCAAAAGCATGGTCAACCAAATCAAACATTT
>JAOARK010000413.1 GCA_025210575.1 Schleiferiaceae bacterium | reverse complement strand
TCTATGTCTTTGCGGTTGTCTTCGCAAAGAATTATCTCTTTTACACCTGCGCGCTTGGCGGCAAGAATTTTTTCTTTTATGCCACCTACGGGCAGAACTTTGCCACGTAGGGTAATCTCACCTGTCATAGCGAGCGTATTCTTCACCTTGCGTTGAGTAAATAAGCTCGTAAGGGCTGTAAGCATAGTAACTCCAGCCGAAGGTCCATCTTTAGGTGTTGCTCCCTCAGGAACGTGAATGTTTACATCCCACTTCTTGAAAATAGATGGGTTCAATCCAAGCTTATCTGCATTACTTTTTATATAGGCCATAGCGATGGTTGCACTCTCTTTCATCACGTCACCTAAGTTACCGGTAATAGCTACCTGACCTTTACCATGACTCAAGCTACTTTCTATAAAAAGGATGTCTCCACCAACAGGTGTCCAAGCCAAACCAGTAACTACACCAGCCACATCATTTCCTTGCTGTTTGTCCTTATCAAAACGTGCGGGTCCTAAAACTTCAGGAAGCACCTCAAGAGTAAGTGTTACTTCATATTCTTCTTCCATGGCAATATTCTTAGCTGCGTAACGCGCTAATTTTGCCATTAGCTTATCCAAACCTCGAACACCCGATTCTCGCGTGTATCCTTCAATTGCTTTTTCTAATACCTTATTAGGAACCTTTAGTTGATCTTTACTTAAACCATGCTCTTTAATCTGCTTAGGCAACAAGTGTTTCTTAGCGATCTGTACTTTTTCTTCCAAGGTGTATCCATTGATCTCAATGATCTCCATACGGTCTAACAAAGCAGGCTGTATGGTTTGTAAGTTGTTTGCTGTCGCGATGAACATCACTTTACTCAGGTCGTAACCTTGCTCCAAATAGTTGTCGTAAAACTCACTGTTCTGCTCAGGGTCTAATACCTCCAGCATTGCAGACGATGGGTCTCCATGTCCACCATATGAAAGCTTATCAATTTCATCTAATACGAAAACAGGATTCGAATTTCCAGCCTTTTTAACGCTTTGAATAATTCTACCCGGCATGGCGCCAATGTAAGTTTTACGGTGGCCGCGAATCTCGGCCTCATCGCGTAATCCGCCTAACGATACACGTGAATACTCTCTTCCAAGGCTTTCGGCAATACTTTTTCCTAAGCTTGTTTTACCTACTCCTGGAGGGCCGTATAAACAAAGGATTGGAGATTTCATGTCGCCTTTGAGTTTTAGAACAGCTAGGTGTTCTATAATGCGTTCTTTCACTTTTTCTAGACCAAAATGATCTCGGTCAAGAATTTTTTGCGCTCTTTTTAAATCAAAATTGTCTTTGCTATACTCATTCCAAGGGAGGTCGAGCATTAACTCTAAATAATTTCTTTGAACAGAGAAATCAGGCATTTGCGGATTCAGCCTTTGCAGCTTGGCTATCTCTTTTTCAAAATGCTCACCTGTTTCTTTGTTCCACTGTTTCGTTTTTGCACGAGCGCGCATTTCTTCAATTTCACCTTCATGAGAGTTACCACCCAACTCTTCTTGAATAGTTTTCATTTGTTGATGTAAGAAATACTCACGTTGTTGCTGATCGAATTCAGACTTTACCTTGTCTTGAATCTCGTTTTTCACTTCAAGCATTTGAAGCTCCTTCGTTAAGTGCTTAAGCACTTCGTTCGTGCGCATCATCAAGTCATCTTGTTCGAGTAAGTTTTGTTTGCCCGATACATCAACATTCATGTTGCTCGAGATAAAATTGAGCATGAAAGTGTTACTCTTGATGTTGTTTAACGCGAACTGCGCTTCCGATGGAATTGCAGGTGATTCTTGAATGATCTGTAAAGCTAAATCCTTGACAGAGCCTATTAAGATTTCGAAGTCTTTAGTCTTTTCTGCCTCAAAGTCCTCTTTAATTACATCGATTTTAGCACGCATATAAGGGTCGCTTTGAATCGGTTCTTTGATTCTAAAACGGTTCAATCCCTGGATGATCACAGTTGTATTTCCATCTGGCATTTTAAACATGCGAACGATTCTGGCCAAAGTCCCCACTTTGTGAAGATCTTCAAAGCCTGGAGTTTCTGTTTTAGCCTCTTTTTGAGCAATTACACCAATCAGTTTAGAACCGCTGTTGGCATCTTTTATCAGCTTAATGCTTTTGTCTCGACCTGCTGTAATAGGTGCAACAACACCCGGAAAAATCACCGTATTTCGCAAAGGCAAAATGGCAATGTCTTCTGGGTGCTCATCTTCGTTTAATTGGAAATCTGCTTCCGAAGATACCAATGGAATAAAATCGGTGTCTTCATTTATATTGGCTAATGACAGTCTGTCAAATTTAAATGTGTCGTCTATCTTCATAATGTCTTCTTTCGGGTCAATGTGGCAGAGATGCCTACATATATCCACGTATTTTAAAAGATGATCTTATAGGGTCAAGACGCGTGCCACTTTCATTTTATGGTGCTTGATTTTTAGTCTTAAGTTGTATGAATAAAAAGTGAAAAATTCTCTAAACCTGAGCTTCTGAGTCTTTGCTCCAATAATAGAGGTGTGGTTTGTTAGAAACCATATCGTTATTAATCAAGTTTGGGTTGAATTTATCTAACAATGATTGAACGTTCTCTTTGTCCTTAACTTTTATACTGAAATATTCTACTCCTTTGTTAAAAGTGATAATCAGCCTTTTTTCATCGCTGTCAAGTTTTACTTCTTTTATTTCTTGATGAGTGTAATTTCTCAACTTGTTGTTTCTATTAATCGTTATTCCATCAGCCGTTAGAGCTAATTCCCAGTCTAAAGAATTCCATATGAAGAATAAGGGGATTTCCAACAATAGAAATACAATAAAGGCATAAGACATTAAGTAATACTCTAAATCGAGTAGCATATAACAACTGAGAAATACAAAGGGAATGGCTAACAGTTTACGCCAAATACTAGGTCTATTTAAAGTGACAACTTGGTTTTCAGTAAATACAACTTGAGCACTTTTTTCGTCATAGTATTCTGCGAAATAATTAGTAATTGCGCTTATAGATAAAAAGAAAATTACACCGTAACTCAACTCTGGAATTGGTGATTCTTTGTCAATAATAAGCAAAGCAACAAGCATTAGACCGACCGCTAAAAAATTACAGATCGTTGCTGTATAGTGCAATGTTTTATGCTGACTGAACACTTTTAGAAATTTCGGAACTCTTCTGTTCTTTTAAATACTTCTTCTAGAATACTTCTTTCTGTTTCGTCTA
>JAOARK010000412.1 GCA_025210575.1 Schleiferiaceae bacterium | reverse complement strand
TGCCTCACCAACAAATGATTATTACGAAGCCTGGAAAGTGAGAAATGGAAGAGTCCTCTGTGGGCATACAAATTCGCCGTGTCGTGATTCTGATGATGTTTTCAATACAGGAGATGAACGAGCCAACACCAAAGGTAGAGTGGGAATTCGTGGTAAAGTGAGCTTCTTCCCTGATTATCATTTCGGAAGTGGTTGGACCGTTTCCCCTCCAAATACACATCCCGCTAAAGACCTTCCGCACAGAACTTCTGCTCCTCCAGAGTGGAATGAAGGCATAGCCCATAGCCATAGACTAACCGTAGATTATGATGATTGTGCCGGTACAGCAAGTGCAACATCATACCCATAATTCATAAAAAAAGGGAGGCTAAATAGCCTCCCTTTAATTGATATATTCTCGAATTTTTACAATTCTAATGCTCTTTCTACATTACCTCCCATTAGTATTTCTTCCGGGTTTTCTAATGCTTCTTTAATGGCTACTAAGGTACCCACTGACTCACGACCATCAATAACTCTGTGGTCATAACTTAATGCCACGTACATAATCGGACGAATAGTCACAGCTCCATCTATAGCTACTGGACGCTCAACAATATTGTGCATACCTAAAATAGCACTTTGAGGAGGGTTAATGATTGGTGTAGATAGCATAGAACCAAACACACCACCATTGGTAATAGTGAAAGTACCTCCAGTCATTTCATCTACAGTAATCTTACCGTCTCTCACCTTTGTTGCTAAACGTGCAATCTCACGTTCAACGCCTGCAAAGCTCATTGTTTCTGCATTACGAACAACTGGCACCATCAATCCTTTTGGTCCGCTTACCGCAATACTCATATCTACATAATCAAATGTATTCAAGTGATCTCCGTCAATCATTGAGTTTACACCAGGATACATTTTTAACGCACGCGTTGAAGCCAAAGTAAAGAAACTCATAAAGCCCAATTTAAATCCGTGTTTCTCCACAAACTGAGGCTGATATTTCTTTCTTAAATCAAAAATTGGCTTCATATCCACTTCATTAAAAGTGGTCAACATAGCCGTCTCATTCTTTACAGAAACCAGACGAGAAGCCAATTTTCTTCTCAATGAAGACATCTTCTTAGAAGTAGAAGTTCTTGGTCCATTTCCAGGACTTCCCATGGAAGCAACGGCATCTAAAACATCTGCTTTAGTGATGCGACCATCCTTTCCAGTTCCTTTGTCTAAGCTCACCCCTTTTTCATCCATTAGCTTTTTAGCTGCTGGACTTGGAGTACCTGTAGCATAATTTTCTTTTACAGGCTCCGCTGCTGGAGCTGCTGGTCCAGGGTTAGGTGCTTCCTCTTCCTTTTTAGCAACAGGCTTACTTGCACCTTCTGGAGCTTTCGCATCCATATCAATCTTACATACCACCTGTCCAACTTCAACGGTGTCTCCATCTTCTGCCAACAGTTCAATTACACCACTTTCTTCAGCAGGTAATTCTAATGTTGCTTTATCAGAGTCAATCTCAGCAATTGGCTGGTCTTTCTCTACATAATCACCAGTGCTTACCAACCAGCTGGCTATCTCTACTTCCGAAATTGATTCGCCCGGTGAGGGCACTTTCATTTCTAAGATCATCGTTTCTATATTAAATTTCGAATACGGTTTCTACTGTTTTTTTATGTCTAGCAAGTGCTGTTTTGCTACTACCAGACGCAGGTGCTGCACTTTCAGGTGGCGACACCAACTCTAACCTATGTGGGAATTTCCACAACATAAATGTCCAAGCACCCATGTTCGCTGGTTCTTCCTGAGCCCATACCAATTTCTTGGCATTTTTATACTTGGTTACAACCTCATTTATTTTCTCTTCAGGCAAAGGATACAACTGTTCAATTCTAACAATTGCTGTTTTATCATCCTTGCGTTTCTCTTGTTCTTCAATAAGATCATAGTAGATCTTTCCAGAACAGAATACTAATCTTTCAATCTTGTCTGATTTGGCAGATGCATCATCAATCAGTGTCTTGAAATGACCATCAGCCAACTCTTCTAGTTTAGAAACTGCCTTCGGGTGACGCAACAAGCTCTTAGGAGACATTACAACCAATGGCTTTCTAAAGTTTCGTTTCATTTGTCTGCGCAACAAGTGATAGAAGTTTGCTGGAGTTGTGGCATTCGCTACTTGCATATTGTTCTCTGCACATAGCTGTAAGAATCTTTCAAGTCTTGCAGAACTATGCTCAGCGCCTTGACCTTCATATCCGTGAGGCAACAACATTACTAAACCATTTTGGGTCTTCCATTTGTCTTCTGCCGCAGAAATAAACTGGTCAATCATAATCTGCGCTCCATTGGCAAAATCACCAAACTGTGCTTCCCAGATCACCAACGTTTTAGGGCTGGCCATGGCATAGCCATAATCAAAACCTAAAACTCCATATTCACTCAATAGAGAATTGTAAATAGCAAATCTCCCTTGATTGTCTGGAATCTCGTTCAACAAGCAAACCTTCTCCTCAGAATCTTCTACCTTGATAATAGCATGTCTGTGTGAGAAAGTACCACGCTCTACATCTTCACCACTGATGCGAACATTATTTCCTTCCTGAATCAATGATCCATAAGCCAAAAGTTCACCCATCGCCCAATCCAATTGATTGGTTTCGGTCAGCATTTTTTGACGTGCGGCAACCAAACGCTTCATCTTACCTAAAAACTTCTTGTCTTCAGGTAGCGTAGTGATCACCATACCGATCTTACGAAGTTCTTCAATGTCTGTTGACGTATCAAAATCGTCAGTCAACTCGTTAGGTTTAGCAGGAATAAATCCTTCCCACTCATCTTCCATAAATGGAGTGATGGTGTTCTTTTTTATCTTTTTTGACTCATCATACTCCCCTTC
>JAOARK010000411.1 GCA_025210575.1 Schleiferiaceae bacterium | reverse complement strand
TATCTGGAGAGGGTGTACAACAAGCGCTTCTTAAATTATTAGAAGGCACCAAAGTAAATGTTCCACCAAAAGGAGGAAGAAAACACCCAGACCAAAAGTGTATTGAAATTGATACGCGCAACATTCTATTTGTTGCAGGCGGAGCATTTGATGGCATAGAGCGCCACATTGGCAATCGCATGAATACTCAGGCAGTTGGTTTTTCTACGGCTTCTTCTAAAAACGAAGAACTGGACAAAGACAACATGTTAAAATATGTTACACCACAAGACATTCGTAGTTTTGGTTTAATACCTGAACTCATTGGTCGTATGCCCGTATTGACCTATTTGAATCCATTATCTAGCGATGCCTTAAAACAAATTCTTACTGAGCCTAAAAACGCATTGGTAAAACAATATGAAAAGCTTTTTGAATTAGACGGTATTGAACTGAAGATGGAGAAATCTGCAGTAAACTTTATCGTTGAAAAAGCAGAAGAATACGGTTTAGGGGCTCGTGGTTTACGCACTATATGCGAGGCCATTTTCACGGATGCAATGTTTACTCTCCCTTCTGAAATGGACGAAGACGAGACAACAGAACTTATTGTTGATCGTGCATACGCAAAAGACAAGATTTCTAAAGTTGCCCCAAGTAAGTTAAAAGCAGCATCTTAAGACACTTTTTTTAATATTTATTACTAGTTAACTAGGAATCCCCTGTAGGTATCACCTTTCTTTTTGGTATTTTATACCTATTTTCTATCTTTACACTTTAGCCAATTATCATATAAATGAACTTTAAGTTAAGTGTAGATGAGGATATTCTTTCAGTAAAAACAAGCCCTGGCTTGTTAGAAAGACTCTTTGTATTCAACCATTGGAGTTATCGTTTTGAATTACCTATGTTGAGAATCAATTCTATTGAAATAGAAAACCGCTATGGTGTGAAAACTATGGTGATTCACAAAAAGACGAACGAAGGAGAGGAGAAGAACATCCCTATAAGCCTGAGCAAGGCTAGTAAAAAACAAATTCGTTTTATCGAGGAAGCATTACCTCAAATTATTGAAAAGCATCTTCCCATGCCTGAAATAAAGAAGCTACAAAAAGAATACCTAAGCCAAAACAACGTCACTTACTTATAGCCTTAGCTAAATCCCCAAAAGAATACCCTTCTTTTTTCAATTTTTCCAAAATGACCGGCAAAGCCTCTTTCAATCTGGGCCAAGCTTTTATGCTGTCATGGAAAACAATGATCGATCCTGAGGAAACATTCTCTAGAACATTCTTTACAACTGTGTCAGAATCGGTACTCGTATCAAAGTCTCCACTCAAAACATCCCACATTATTAATTTATATTGTTTTTTAAGGGCTCTAATTTGACTTTTTTTTATTCTTCCATGAGGTGGACGAAACAAATTGGTTTGAACTAATTCCTCACATTGTTTCACATTCTCTACGTAAGAGCCATCATCCGTTTTCCAACCTACTAAATGATTGTAAGTGTGGTTCCCGATTGAATTCTTAGATGAAACAACCTGATTAAACACATCGGGGTGCTTGGCTACATTCTCACCCACCATGAAAAAGGTTGCGCAAGCATTGTACTTTTCAAGTGTCTCTAAAACCCAAGGCGTAACTTCTGGAATGGGACCATCATCGAATGTCAGAAAGACCTCTTTTATTGAAGTATTCACCCTCCAGATTAATTCTGGATATGGCCAGCGAACTATTTTGGGTGTTTTAATGGGATACATCACTTTTACGAAAATAAAAAGGCTCCGATAACGGAGCCTTTTATTTGAATTTATTCTGATTTATCTTCTTTGAGAAATGTTGATGAACCTTTCCTGAATGTCATTTTTTTGAATCTTTCCAGTGGTTACTTCATAACGCTGAACAAGCTGTGCCATAGTTTGCATTAACTGAGCCGCCATGTTCATTTCACTATCTACATCTCCTCTTCTCGATCCTTTAAATTGAGAATAATAGATAATCTCTTCTTCCATTGCATCGGTAAAGCCATTTACTATAACTCTAGCTTTATCAACCTCTCCTGCTTCATAATAGGCCTCAATAATCCCTAATAAGAAGTAGTTATAGTAGAACTTAGAAACCGGCATTTTTTCCATTGCTCTGTCACAAATTTCTACACCTCTCGCCACTTCACCTTTTGCGATCAGTTCTTTCGCTAAACGACCAGCAATATTTCTCATGTTATACGAAAGTCTTCTATTGGTTTCATCTAAATAAACACCTTCAACTTCCATATTCCCCCATTTGTACTGGTTCATGAAATTGTCGTACATACGATCTGTATCCACGAAACCATACTCATAAGGATTGTCTGCTTTTGCGTTTTTAATTGGCACAAAGCGATACGCTAAACCTTCTAATCTGAAGTAATCAGTTAACCAGAAGTACGAAGACTTAGAGTTTCCTACCGTAATTGAGAAATAAATAGGACGCTCCCAATTGTTATTGGCAATTAGGTCAACCACCATTAAATCACGCTTCGCTAAATAGCTACCACCAAGGTTCCAATCAATGTAATCCATGATCTGAGCGGTATCTTTTTCTGCAACAACGTTGTTATCTAATACCTGCTGCTTGTCAATCGGCACTCTTAACTTTCTTACCGGATAGGTATGTACTTTTTTACCAAATCCTAATGACTTCATTACCTGATTATCATTACGCTTGGTATACTCAATAAAGTCTTTAGCGTACCAACGACCTTTTACACCCGCGCTTCCATCAAAGTATAGAACATCACGTGTACCTTGCTTGTATTGATTCCAATCGAATGTAAATGGAACAGGCTTACCATCTTCATAAACTGCACGTTTCATTTGATCGATATACCAATCCGTATTCAAGAGACTCAAATTCACCACACGCACATCTGTTCTATACCCCTCTACTTCTTGCACATACCATAATGGGAAGGTATCGTTGTCCCCATTAGTGAACAGAATCGCTCCTTCTTCACAGGAATCTAAATAAGCCTTTGCAATGTCTCTTGCAGTGTAACGGTTTGCACGCGTATGGTCATCCCAGTTTTCAGCAGCCATTATTCCTGGCACTAAAACGATCAATGCCAAAGACAAGGCAGCAGCAATTCCACCTTTCTGCATTTGTCCCTTTAGCGATTCAAAGATTCCGATCACCCCAAGACCAATCCAAATAGCAAATACATAGAAAGAACCTACAAATGCATAATCTCTTTCTCTTGGCTCAAATGGTTTGTGATTGGTATAGAATACAACCGCGATTCCGGTAAACAAGAAGAACAAGAAAATACTCCATGCGTCCTTTTTGTCCTTTTTAGCTTGGAATACCAATCCAAATACACCTAGCAAGAATGGCAATAAGTAGTATTTGTTATGCGCTGGGTTGTCTTTAATCACCCCAGGTAAATTGTCTTGTGGTCCCAATCTGATCGCATCAATTGGCTTAATCCCAGAAATCCAGTTTCCTTTAGTCACTTCCATTCTTCCCTGCGTATCATTTTGACGACCAGCGAAATTCCACATGAAGTAACGCCAATACATGTGCCCTAATTGATACTTGAAGAAGAATTCTATATTCTCACCTAGTGTAGGTGGACGTTTAGGTCCTGTTTCTCTTCCCTGCGCATCTATGTTATAGAAATCGGTTCTGCGCTTTCCAAGAATACTGAGGTAACCTTTAATGTGTCCTCCATCATCACTCCACATACGTGGGAACAACACTTTGTATCGTTTATCGTAATTCGGCTTAGAAAGTCTTCTATAATCTGAAATGATATATTTTCCATTGATCTCCAGATTCTTTCCTGATTCGGCAACATAAGCTTCAGCTTCAAATTTCTCTCTAAAGCTGATAACCTCCTTACCGTTCTCATTGATCACAGAATATCCTTTTTGATAGGTAGGAGTAC
>JAOARK010000410.1 GCA_025210575.1 Schleiferiaceae bacterium | reverse complement strand
ATGTAATTCCCACGAAGGCCATTGGTTTTAGACCATTTCTCAAAAGTTTGACCACTGTATTTTGAAACTCCGCCACCGCCAGTTCCAATCCAAATATTTCCCCAGCTATCTTTTTGAGTAACTCGAGTATGATTATTTGAAAGGCCGTTAACCTCTCTAAAATTCACAAAAGATGAGTCCGAGGTATTAAATTGAAAAACTCCTTTGGTAAGGGTATTAATCCAAAGAACGCTTCCATCTTTGAATACGTTGTAGATAATCTCGTCTTCAATTTCCATTAAATGCCCGAATTCTATCCACTCTTGCCCATTAAGTTGGTAAAGTCCTTGCCCATGGGTTGCCACCCAAAGTTCATTAGGGTGCTGATATTCTATACATTCAATAGACTTATCCAGCCTATAGGAAGCAACACTATCAGGCATTATATGATAGACTTTGGTTTGTGAGCAAACCCAAACTTGATTCTTAAATCCTTTTTCTAGCTTTTTTAAACTCCCTTTAATTGATAGGTATTTATACAGCTTATCAAGCGTTTTATTCGTAGTAAACAATTCACCCTCGGCAATTAGCCATAGTGTACCATTTATTAGCTCTATGTCCTGAACTACTTTACCTTTTAAAACAGAACTCCACTTTTTATTTTTATAGAAGGAAACACCAGAATTAGTGGCAACCCAAACCATATTACCTCCGCTTGTAATCGCATTGATGTAATTGCCAGCTAAGCTGTCCTTTGTGGTAAATGTTTCAAATTCCTGTCCATCAAATCGAGCAACTCCTCCGCCTCGGGTTCCCATCCAGATATAGCCGTTATTGTCTTCATGTATGCTATATACTTGAGATTGTGGCAATCCATCCTTTAATGAATAATTAGTGAATTGAAAACTTTGAGATCTTCCCAATACGGAGATAAAAAGAAAGAGAATGAACAGATTTGTTTTCAAGGCGTAAAATTCAATTGGAATTGTGCTGAAAAATACCAAATAGAGTGCCAGAGCAGAATAAATTCGATTAAAATATTACCCTATAAAAGCAAAGTTTATTTTCGTTAAAACAATCACGAAATACTGTATGAAATTCAAACAATTACTCCTGATCAACTTGTCTCTTATTGTCTTTGGACTGAATGCTCAAAACTTAAGAAAAGATTCAGCCTATGCAGTTCAAGGCTACGAAATGGTTGAGCAACAAATGGGTTTTTACCATGACTCTGAATTAGAGAGCTATGTTAATAAACTTGGACAAAGATTAGTTTCTCAATTAGACCCCGCTTTATTTGAGTATGAATTTTACTTAGTAGACTCTCCTGAACCCAATGCTTTTGCTATTCCTGGAGGCAAGGTGTTTATAACAAGAGGGTTGTTGGCATTACCTAAAACCGAAGATGAGTTAGCAGGTGTGATTGGGCATGAGATCATTCACTCGAATAACAGACATGGAGTAAAAGCTCAGACTGGAAATGTTTTTGGTAAAATCATTGCTATTCCTGGAGTTATTATAGGAGGGATATTTAGAGGTCCGATTGGTTCCGCTATTGCTTCTCCATTTTTAATTGGGAATGAATTGCTTCAGGCCGATTATAGCCGAGGAAATGAAAAAGAAGCGGATAAACTGGGCACAGAAATAGCAGCTAAAGCTGGTTACGACCCTATGGAGTTAGCTTATATTCTAAAGCGACTAAGTCTTGAATCTCAGATTTTAACAGGAGAAGCAGAGCAAAAAAGCTATTTCGCGAGTCACCCATATACACCGAAACGTGTTGAGGCTATCACAAAACATAGTCAGACATACAAACAAGCAGATACACCACCAATTGCAGATAAAAATGAATTCTTAAAACCATTTGATGACCTGATGATAGGATTTAATCCTAAATACGGTTACATAGAAAAAGGAAAGCTATACAATCCGGAATACAAATACAGTTTTAAACTAGGTGAAGAATGGCAAGGTATGGGTTCACCAGCAGGATATGGAATCGTTCATAGTAAACAAGAAGCAATGATTACGCTAATGGTTGAGAAAGATTCACTCTCCTACTCTGACTATAGCAGTGAATTTGAACAATTAATGCTAGAACAGACCAAAATGCGCCCTTCAGACAAAAGCAGCGTAGATTGGGATGGAAAAAAGGGGAAAATGCTGGAGTACACGGCAGAACAAAATGGAACAAAACTGCACTTTCAATTGTACACCATTCAATATGATTCAGAACACTTATTTAAGGTAGCAACACTCTGTTCTACTCCTTATGTGGAAGATATAGAGGGTGTGATTAAGAGTGCTAAATGGGTTAAGAAAGGACAATTTCCATCCACTAAAGTACCAACACTAAAGATAGTTGAAGCCAACAAAGGCGTTACTTTACAAGAGTTGATTGACGCTAAAGGAGATGAAGAGTTTGTGAAGTTTGTACTGATGTTAAATGAAAATTCACTGAGTCATCAATACAAAGGTGGAGAACTTGTGAAGTTGGTGGTCAACAAATCTTATAATCAGAATTAAATACTTAACCCCGACAAGATGGTCAGGGTTAATATTATACTCAGTATTATAT
>JAOARK010000409.1 GCA_025210575.1 Schleiferiaceae bacterium | reverse complement strand
TCAACGTTTAAAATGTGTTCTTTAATCTCTTGAATCATAAAATATGTCTTATACTCAAAAGCATAATTCGCTTTATTATATATTCGTATGTTTGAGGTCGGCAATATTACTCAATAATTGCATGATGAAAAAGATATTATTATTCATAAGCGCTTGTTTTTTAATGCTTTCCTGCAAGAAAGTTGAAAACACCTATAAGGCGGAAATCACCATAAAAACAGAGAACGAAATTCCAATACCAAATGCAAATGTAAGGTTGGATGTTCCTGTAGATGGAGCAGAATTGTATTTTACCCAAACAAATGAAGACGGAGTGGCTTTCTTTGAGATCCCAGCAAAAGCGTTCTATGACGTTAAAACTTGGAAAGGAACATGGCGCGGTTGTGGATATGTTGAGTTCATCAAAGGAGAAACAGTTAAGAAAACCGTATACATTAGGACTTGGGGCGACCCTTTAAACACCTGTTGGGACTAGAATATGAAGAAAATAATTACCTCTATTGCTCTTACAGCTTTTATTGTGCTTGGGTTTACCTCTTGCAAAAAGCAAAGTTTTAATTATCCTTTTAAAATTAATGTTGTTTCAGAAGACGGAACTCCTCTTCAAAATATTTTAGTTGAAGCTGGTGCTCCTGTTCCAGATGCCATACCGGAATTCTCTGGGTATACAAACGAAGATGGTTCTGTTAGCTTTACCTATACTTATGAAGCTGTTTTACAGGTTGTTGCCACTCGCGGAATAAACCCTCCAAGTTATATTGGTTGTGGTTTTGTAAAGCTAGAAGAAGATCAAACAGTTGAGTTGACCATAGTAATGCAACCTTACGATCCTTCTCAACAGGGGTGTTAACTTTTTTCTTTAAAGTACAGTATTATTCCTTCTTTTAGGATTCTAGACTGCTCTCCTTTGCGCAAAGGGGGTAGCTTCTTAAGTGATTGAAACTGTGGCCAGCCCTGATCATCTGTTCCTTCTTTTTTATAATAACCGAAAGGCTCAAGGATCGTGCAAATAGCAACATGCATCAAGTCCTGCTTCTCAGATTTCGAAAATTTCTTAATCCCTAAGGATAATTCTTGCACGCCAATTAAAAAAAGCACACCTTCCAATGATATCTCTTCTCCAGGAGAAAATTTCTCCGAGAGTTTTTTAATAACATTGTCCCATTCTTCTTTTAAAGTCATTCTATGCAATTCAATTGGGTGGACATTTTGCTCATTCTTCCTTTATTCACCTTGGCTTGGTACGGCTACTCTAAAGGAGTTTTAAAGTTACTAAGTCGTGTTGTTGGATTTGCTGCTGCCATAATAACGCTAGTTTTCTTTTCTGAGGCCATTGTTAATTTAGTCAATAGCTATTTTAATAACTCACTTAACAAAACAGTTATACAAATTGGGGTCTTCTTAGGAGTTTTAATACTATTCAATATCATAGGAACACTTTTAACGAAATCATCCAAAGCGTTGTATATCAATTCGATAAATAAGGTACTTGGTCTTGTTCTGGGCCTGTTTGTGGGTTCTTTGTTTTCGATAGGAATTGTTTACCTAATCGAATTCTCTTCACAATACTTTACGGAGTTTAATCCTCTCATCGAGAAGAGTAAAGTTTACAACTCTATAATTGACATTATAGAAGGCTTTGAGAAGGTTTAATAAGCCTCCTCAATAGCTTTTATACCAGGAAGCACCTTTCCTTCTAAAAACTCAAGCATAGCGCCACCACCGGTGGATATATAACTTAAATCTTTGGCTAAATCAAATTGTTTAGCTGCTGCCACGCTGTCTCCGCCTCCTACTAAAGAAAAAGCTCCTCTTTTTGTTGCTTTAACAATTGCGTTTCCTACTTCTACTGTTCCAGTACTGAAGTTGGACATTTCAAACACTCCCATCGGACCGTTCCATAGGATGACCTTTGAGTTTTCAATAACAGCGGAAAATTCCGTAATTGAGTTTTGTCCAATATCTAGACCCATCATTTCCATAGGAATAGAACCAATACTTGTTTCTTCGGTCTCACTTTCATTGCTGAAACTAAGCGCATTTACTGAATCTGTTGGTAGATAAATAATGACACCTTTATCCTTAGCTTTAGAGAGTATAGACAATGCCAATTCCAAACAATCATCCTCTACTAACGACTTTCCTACTTCACCTCCTTGTGCTTTCGCAAACGTATAGGCCATTCCACCACCGATAAGAATATTATTCACCCGGTCTAAGAGGTTCTCAATTATTCCAATTTTACTGCTCACTTTAGCACCTCCTACAATAGCCGTGACAGGCTTTTCGTTAGAATCCAATACTCTTTTAACATTTTGGATCTCAGAAGCCATCAAATAGCCAAAAACAGCCTTTCCTTTAAAAAACCGAGCTATAACCGCTGTTGAAGCATGCTCTCTATGCGCAGTACCAAATGCATCATTTATATAAAAGTCAATATTTTGCGACAATTTCTCAGCAAAACTCTTATCTCCATCGGTTTCTTCATTATAAAATCGCACGTTTTCTAAGAGAAGCACCTCACCATTATTTAGTTGGTTCACAGCGTTCTCCACATCATTTCCTATGCAATCAGAAACAAACTGAACATTTTGCCCAAGACATTTAATTACCTCTGGTACAATGTGTTGTAACGAATATTCATTGTTTCTAACCCCTTTTGGCCTACCTAGGTGAGAAGCAATTATAGCCTTTCCGCCATCCTTAACTACCTTCTTTATTGTTGGTAATGCCGCAACAATTCTAGAGTTATCTGTAACTTCTTTAGTATTGGAAAGAGGTACATTAAAGTCGACACGAATTAATACGTTTAAACCAGAAAAATTTATTTCGTCTATACTTTTCATAAAGGCTAATTTTGGCGCAAAAGTATTTCTATTTTCCTCATATCATTGACATAAGGCAAGAATTATGAATAACATTCAATCTATACCTACTTACAAACAATTCTTGCAGGTTCCGCTAGAGCTAATTAGACAAGAAAAACTTCCACATGCTATTATTTTAAATGCCACCAATGGTAGCCCTTCAATACAAATCGCGAAACTGATGTCCTTATTTCTGCTTTGCGAAACTCAAACCGCCTGTGGTGAGTGCAATAATTGCAAGATGGTCAATAATAATCAACACCCTGATATTCTATTTAGCTACCCCTACTTCAATCAAAAAACGGGAACAACAGCTGAAGTTTTTAGTGACGATTGGTTGGAATTTATTTCAAAACACCCCTCTTTTCTTAATGAAATGTGGGATACACATTTGGATTCTGGTAATAAACAGCAAAAAATATTTGTTGCTGAAAGCCAGAGGATCAACACCTTTCTTTCCTTAAAACCCTATATGGGGAAAAAGAAGATAGTTCTTGTATTTCAAGCTGATTCACTTGTAGAACAAGCGTCTAACAAACTCCTAAAAGCAATAGAAGAACCTGC
>JAOARK010000408.1 GCA_025210575.1 Schleiferiaceae bacterium | reverse complement strand
TTTCTTAACTCAGGTTAAGCAATCGAGCGACAGACCCAACTTAACTTAGCTCTGTAATTAAAACTACAGGCTATGAAAACTTCAAAAACGACATTAAAGATTATTCTTTGGGCAGCTCGAGTTTCGGGTACTTTAATCTTAGCATTTATCCTGTTCATGGCTTTAGCTCATGTTTTTGGCGATGAAGAGAGCGGCAATGGTTTTCAAAATACCCGCGAGATTATTGCTTTCATTTTCTTTCCGGTAAGCACGGTAATCGGCTTAAGCTTGGCGCTAAAATGGGAAGGCCTTGGCGGAATAGTAACAGTTTTTGCTATGCTTGGTTTAATCATTGTACGTCCAGATTTGCTTGGAGCCGCTGCTATTCTGGTGCTCTTTCCAACTGTTCCCGGAATTTTGTATATACTTTATTGGGCCCTAACCAAAGAAACTCCCAATCATGCAACTGCTGTCTAGTCTTTCCTTAACAAAAG
The DNA here is from genome assembly GCA_025210575.1 of Schleiferiaceae bacterium. Taxonomy (GTDB): domain Bacteria; phylum Bacteroidota; class Bacteroidia; order Flavobacteriales; family Schleiferiaceae; genus JAOARK01. The sequence continues at coordinate 3,644 of JAOARK010000408.1, read as the reverse complement.
TTTCAAAAGAGCGTTTGGGTTTATTTTTCATCTGTTTAATCGGTGTGACGACAATTGTGTTATTCAGTTTAATCGGCCCCATCTACCAAACGGAAGAATACCACAAATTCTCAGACCAAAGCACGCATTTTGGCATTACCAACTTCTGGAATGTAATTTCAAACTTGCCCTTCCTAGTAATTGGCATTTATGCCTTATTAAAACTCAAAATCAACTCAGAAGAAAGATTGCCTTATCAAGTATTCTTTATCGGCATTACTTTAGTGGGTGTGGGCTCAGCTTATTATCATTTACACCCCACAAGTGAAACACTAGTGTGGGACAGGTTACCAATGACCGTTGGATTCATGTCTCTTCTCACCATTATCATCAGCGATTTTGCAAATCCAAAAACGGCTAGAAAACTGTTACTTCCATTTATCCTGATTGGTATGCTCACCATTATTTATTGGATACAAACCGGAGATCTTAGACCTTATGCATTCATCCAGTTTTTTCCGCTTTTAGCGATACCCATTACCTTATTGGTTTTTATACCGAGGTATAAAAGAACTTATGGCTACTGGTGGTGTCTTGCCGCTTATGTGGTAGCTAAGCTGCTAGAACATTTCGACCATCAAGTCGACTCGGCTTTAATGGTGATGAGCGGTCACCCATTGAAGCACTTAGCGATTGCCGTTGGGATAGCGGTTCTGTTGCGGATGTTTTTGAGGAGTCATCAAACCAGTAAGAATGATTAAAAAAGCCCCGCTATTAGCGGGGCTTTAATTCTATTTAGAAATCGAGACCGTGACTTTATCAACAAAACCCGTAAACTCAGAATCTTCTACGTCTTTAAAGACGAGGTCTGCAACTTGTGTGGCATCGTCAACACCAACATCAGCAGTTTCGTCTGCAGAGAAAACACCAGGCTGCGTTTTTTCAACGCGGCCTTCTGCTACTTTTTCACCATTCACGTAAAGTGTGGCCATACCTCCTTTACCTGTACCATCGCCATCGTAAGCAAAATCCAATTTAATAATTGCATTGGCATCGGTTATAGCTTTATCTGAAGTAATCGTGTAACGCTGTAATCCAAAGTAATTGTAGGTATAGGCCGGCTTACCATTATCCATGTATAAGGCCCATCCACCAAACTTACCGCCTTGGGCTAAGATTATTCCGCGGTCATTTCCTTCTAATGAAACATTGGCTTCAATGGATTTCGAACGATTCTTGATATTGATAAAGGTGTTCTCTAACATGCCTACCATACCGTCAGCCAAAGTCAAGCTTGTACGATCTCCCATCAAATCTGGACGACCCGCAATCGCTGCGTTGAATCTTTCATACAAACGATCATCCAAAGGATACACATGGTTTTTAATTGCTTCTTCTTCAAATTTAGCCACCATTTCTTTCACCTTTTCAGGATTATCCGCAGCAATGTTGTTTACCAAACTGAAATCTTCCGCAACATTATACAACTCCCATTCCTCGTCTTGTAAAGGCATGTTTGGTTTTCCAACCCATGGCACCATATGTACCACACGTGCCAACCAACCGTCATGGTAAATGGCGCGGTTTCCAAACATTTCAAAATACTGCGTATTATGTTGATCCGCTGCTCCTGCATCATCTGCACAGTACAGCATACTTACACCATCCATTGGGATTTGCTCTACACCATTAATTGATTTTGGTGCTGGTAAACTGGTGGCTTCTAAAATTGTTGGAGCTACATCATTTACATGATGGAATTGTGAACGCACTTCACCCTTTGAGGTGAAACCTTTTGGCCAATGCATTACCATTCCATTTCGCGTACCACCAAAATCTGCTGCCATTTGTTTGGTCCATTTAAATGGAGCATCGGTTGCTACAGCCCAGGCTGCAGTCATGTGTGGGAAAGAATTCGGACCACCCCAATCGTCAGCGTGCTCTAACATACTCTCAACCGTTTCTTCATCAAAGATTCCGTTCAAGTGAACCAATTCGTTAAATGTACCTTCAAGTCCACCTTCGGCACTCGAACCATTGTCACCCATGATGTACACGAAAAGCGTATTGTCTAATTCTCCTACTTCATCAATCGCATCTACCAATCGGCCAACTTCAACATCAGTATGTTCAGCAAAACCAGCAAAAGTCTCCATCTGAAGAGTGAATAAACGTTTCTCATCATCCGAAAGACTTTCCCAATCTTTGATGTCTTCGGGCATTGGCGCCAATTGTGCATTTTCAGGAATTACGCCCATTGCTTTCTGGCGTGCAAAAGTTTCTTCGCGAAGCTTTAACCAACCTGCATCAAATTTTCCTTTGTACTTGTCTATCCATTCTTTGGGCGCATGGTGAGGCGCGTGTGTGGCACCTGTTGCGTAGTACACCATAAATGGCTTATCTGGAGTCATTGCTTTCTGGTGTTTCACCCATTTGATAGCCTCATTGGTCATATCCGTAGTAAAGTGATAATCTGGGTCGTCCTTTTTAGGCACTTTAGTGACACCATCAAAAATTACAGGATCCCATTGGTTCGTTTCACCGCCAATGAATCCATAAAACTTATCGAAGCCAGAGTTGGTCGGCCAACGGAAATACGGTCCAGAAACAGAAACTTCCCAGGTGGCTGTTTCATGCCACTTACCAAAGGCTGCCGTGCTGTATCCATTTTGTCTTAGCGTCTCCGCAATGTATTTTGCGTTATCAGGTCTTATTCCTTGGTTGCCAGGAAAGCCAGTGGCAATTTCCATTACCGAACCCACATTTACATTGTGGTGGTTTCTTCCAGAAAGTAAAGATGCTCGCGTTGGTGAACACAAAGCTGTTGTATGGAAGCGGTTAAATCGTAAACCATTGTCCGCTAACCGATCGAATGTAGGAGTATTAATGGCTCCGCCAAATGTGCTTGTTGCACCAAAACCAATATCGTCAATTAATACAACAACTATATTAGGTGCACCTTCTGGGGCTTTCACTTCAAACGGAGCTGGTTTTTCAACGTTCCGTGCATCCATCTCAGTGATGGTCTCCATTGGAGGTGGTTGAATGGGAAGTACAGTTCGGTCAAGCCCCCCAGAATGAGTATTCTTGGCTACAGGCTGTGAGTTTTGATTCGGAGTGCAACTCACAATAAACCATAGAGCACCGACAATCAAAAGATTCGTCTTAGTAAACATACGTTTTGAATTTAGTTTCTATAAACTTAAAGGAATAATCTTCAAACTACTCATTGAATACGATAATAAAACGTACCAAAATGAGAATTACAGTATCGAGATGAATCATTCTCAATTATCGTAAGAGTTAATTGGCTTGCGGTGAACGCTAAGTTCAATCGGCTAGAACAACTTGCTTATTTTAGTAAAATGCTTGAGGCTTCTGTTCATAATATATTGCCCTATGACGGTGAATCGCTCTATTATGGAAAGATATTCTCTGATGAGGATAGCTCAAAATACTACCAGCAATTATTAGATTCCATTAAATGGGAAAATGATCAGGCTATTATGTTTGGAAAAAAGATTATTACAAAACGAAAGGTGGCTTGGTATGGAGAAAAGCCGTTTCAATACACCTATTCTAAGGTTACTAAAAAAGCTCAGTTATGGACTAAGACTTTGTTGGAGATTCTTCACAAAACCGAAGCCTATTGCCAGGAATCCTAT
>JAOARK010000407.1 GCA_025210575.1 Schleiferiaceae bacterium | reverse complement strand
TTCAAAATAGGCTAATCGCGTAATTAAATCTGGGCTCGTTTGATAGTCAATGCTATCCCATTCCTCTAACAACCAATAAACAGAACCGTTTTCATCTTCATAATCATCAGTTAATCCAGAAGTATGAGTAACTAAATGCCGCACTCTAATCTCCTTTTCTGGATGATGTGGATTGACCAAACTATAAGGCAGAATACTATTCACTGTTTCATCCAAATTCAGTTTACCTTGATCTACCAACATCATGATTGAAACACCAATAAAGGTTTTAGATACAGAGGCTATTGGTTGTGTGGTTTTTGAAGTATAAGAAACTTGATCTTCAACATTAGCCAAACCAAATCCATCTATAAAATAAGCACTATCTGCACTTGTAACTGCAACAGAAAAACCAGTAATCGGGTTTGATTGATTGATGTATTGTAACGTTGAATCTAAGACTCGCAATCTCAATTCAGTTTGAGCTATTGAAACTTGTTCACTCTTTTGATTACAACTGAAAAGTAAACTCAGCCAAAAGAATAAAAATGTAACTCTAAAAATCCCTAAAAAAGCATCAATGAATTTTAATAAGAGTGGATATAGCCCGAACATTAAGTGAATTTATTTCTTTTTTGACTTCACTAAGGTCAGTTTTCCTTTTTTTACTTCATAAGTTTGATCTCCAACGTTAAATGTGGTGCCTTCCAATTTCTTCGCATCTAGGTAGATATCTTCTTCTATAGTAATAATATGACCGCCTAATTGTCGAACTAGATCAACATAGTGATAGAGCACTCTTCCTTGATAAGCTCCACAAACTACCACCGTGAGTTTAAAGTTTCTTTCTTTTAGTTTACTAATTAACTTTCTGTCTCTAATTGGTGCATTATTATCTACCACTAGAATCAGATCTGTCACTTCCATTTCATGACTGTCTAGTGCCCTAATCATTGCTTCTATGTCATTTTCAGGTACTCCTCCACCTGAGCCTTGTCGCATAGCATAAAATGCAACACTGTCAATTTCATTAATGTTGTCAGAATGGATATGATAAACGCCAAAAGACTTACCTATAGGTCCGTCTGGTTGGTCATCTCCATCATTGTAAAAAGAAAAATGCTTAAGATTGGTACTCCCAGTTTTCCACCTTCTCCATTCTAAAGTCTGCAATAAATAAGGAGACATACTCCCTGTAACGTCTTGAACAACAATGGCATTATCCCAAGTATTTTCATTAAATGCTTTACGAATTACCGTATCCGTTTTCCACGAAAAACGAGTCAATTCATCCCAGTCTACATCCATTTCTAGAAAAGAAGTTTTATAGGTGAGTGAGCCACACTTTTCTTTCACTCTTATTTTAAAAATAGTATCAGCCACTCTATCGTAATGCCTCCTTCTATTCCAGATACCCTTTTTTTCATAGAGTTTGCCTTCCGCCTTTTTACGTTTATTTTTTGGCCAATACAATCCAGAATACACTTTTTTCTTTTTGATTTTAAAAGTTGTGTCTATTACTGTATACATACTATCGCATACAACCTCTAGTGGCAAATCGGTTTCCTCATCGGTTTCTAGTGGAATACCCAGCTTACTTTTTATAATGGCTATTTCTTCCTTGGCGGTCAGCGGAATTAACTCTCCATCTGAGCTTTCTACATAGGGCTCTTTTGAATAAAACAAGAACCCATGAAATAACCTTTGTGCTTTGTCTTTATTTTTATTTTCTACCTGCTCAATCAATTTCCACTCAATCACATTGTTATCGAACAGTTCTGGCCACTCATCGCGCAATACTTGCAATCGTTTCTTGTTCAGGCGCCTTTGAGAAAAGGTATTTGATTCTTTAAAACTTGAATAATACAACTCCACTTTGTAGATCAATTTTTTTTTGACCTTTTCCATTTGTGGTCTATTTGTGATCTCAGATTCATCAAACTGCATATGTAGTGGAGTTTGATAAAATTTAAGTGTCTTTAAATCTAATGGAAATGTGAGTTCAACATCCTGGTCCAAAATGGATTCAACCGTAATTATTTGAGCAAAACCAGAACCGATTGATGTAAAAGCAATCAGAATGATAAAATGGAATTTGGTCATAGAGTGGTAAAAATTTGTGACTATCTGTATTTATAAATAACGGAATAGTCTAAGGTTTTATCGTCTTTAAATACAGAATAACTACTAGGAAGCCCTTCTTTATACGTGTAGATTGTTGTGGTTCCTTTTCCTGAATTTGTCTTAATGTGCTCTATCTTAGAGAGTCTTCCTTTTTCATCGTACGTTTTAAATTGAGAAAAACCGAGTTAATCTTTCAGAAGATTGTAGACCAATACACTAATGAAAACAACTAAAAAGCCAGTAATCATGGCTCCTAGTGTTTTTGAATAACCCTTAGGAAGGATTTGATCATTACGGTCCATTTTCTTAATCATCGGGAAAAGCCGCCAATAAAATGTCGCAATAGATGGAATTAGAACTGCGATACTCAAAAGTTTTAATTCCCTTTCCCCTAAAGCTAAGATGACAATGAGGAGGGCTATGAAGATCAGTTTTGTACCAGCGATCCAGTTAATCAAATACATAATGAAGACATGTACTTCTGGATCTTGCTTCGATTTTTCAAAGGCATTAAAAACCCCAACGCCATTTCCTTTTTTCGTTTGAGGAAAGAAATAGAGAATAATGACATTTAAAAACTCTAGGATTACAAACGCAATTAGTGCAATGGTCATCGACTATCAATTATTACAAATTGAATGTTTACCGGTTTCATTAGCCAGCATACTTTCAACCAAATACTTTGCAACATCATCCCTAGAAATAGAACTTTTAGGCATCTTCCCTCCTTGAGTGGAATAAACATTGCCCACTCCTTCCTTGTTATTTAATCCTACAGGTCTAACAACATGGAATTGCAGCCCACTATGTAGGACATACTCTTCTTGAGCCTCATGATCTTTCATTGCCTTGCCGATTAGCCATTTGGCAATCAATTTTTCATAACCTTTTAGGTATTCCCTACTGTCTCCCACTCCATGAGCACTTAAAACATGGAGTTTACAGTTTTGGTTGTTCTCCTTTAAAGCATCAATGATGTTCTTAGTACCTGTTGAACGAATGTTTAGACTTTTTAAATCTCTACTTCCTAATGCAATAATTACATCCGTGAATTGCTCTTCGTAAAACACTTGTTGAATATCCTCTTTGCTCAAAACATCCCCAAAGAATGTTCTATATGGGTTTGATTCTATTTTTTTTTCAGAACCCTTACGAACAAACACAGCGAAATCAATGTTATTACTTTCTAATTGATTTAAAATGGCTCTTCCTGAATCTCCTGTAGCACCAAATACTATTACTTTTCTGCTCATCTATTTTGTCTTATTAGCAATCTCCTTGATCATCTCTAATGGAGCTTTATGTGGCCTACCTACTACCCTTTCATAATCCGAAAGAATATTGTACGCCCCGTTATTAATTGATGCATAGATACCTCCAATTACAGTTCCCAGAAAGTCACCGAGCTCATCCTTTCTTTCGGCCGTATATTGATCTATACTCAGAGGTGAATAATGAAGATTTGTGCCGTATACTTCATTCAAGAAATGTGCAAGTTGAGATTGAGAAAAGGGTTCACCAACTAAATTATAGGTCTCTCCATTAAGAGAATCGTCTAACAACATCTTTGCATAGGCCAACCCAAGTTCACGTCTGCTTGTATAAGCACATTTCCCTAGCCCGCCAGAATTTCTGATCTCTCCTGCTTTTTTGTAATTCTCTATGTACTCCAGATCTGGTTCAATGTAAATTCCGTTTCTACCAATCGCCCATTGCATTCCAGAATTTCGAACATCTTCCTCTGTTTGTCTATTACTCTTAACAATAGGACTGAATGCCGATTTTTCCTCATCGCCAATAATACTCGTGTACACTATTTTGTCTACTCCAATAAACTTGGCCGCATTAATTACGTTTCGATGTTGTTGAATCCTCTTATCAGGCTCATCCATACCAGAAACCAAAAGAACCTTATTTACATCTTTGAAAGCTTCTTTAAATTCATCCAAATTGTTGTAATCTCCCTTTCTTACTTCCACACCTAGATGCTTTGCTTTATCAGGAGTTCGTGCCACAGCTATGAC
>JAOARK010000406.1 GCA_025210575.1 Schleiferiaceae bacterium | reverse complement strand
TAATTCTGGGTAATCTATAAATGGATTTCTGTTTTGCTGATAATCGGTATAGATTAATTCATTTCTATTGCGCTCCCAATTGCTTACGGGATCTAGCCTGTGCCAGTTAATTAAAGTAGATAATCTAGCATGTAACGGTAATTGAGAAGTGTTACTCAACAATGTATCGGTTAATTCAAGGTCAGGTTCACCTGATTCGCCTTCGTATCGAACGGCCATATAAAAGATCATTCTGGCCACATCCCCTTTTACATTTGGTGGAGGTTGAAACGTCCACTGACTTGTACTTCGTTTAGATCCCGTATTGTAACCGTTATCAATCACATCAACACAGTTCACACAATTGTCAAAGTTTCTATTGTTCCGAGTAGAGTTAACGCTGATATCACAGGGCCTTAAATGATGAACGTCCGTACCGGGTCCCTTGCTTGTCCCAAAATTACCTCTAGATTTCGCCCATACATGTTCCCTATTCCACCCATTACCATTATTGTATTCTTGAGCTCCATCCACACTCCGGTTAGAGTAAAGCAAAATCACATTGTTAGAATTGTTCGTGTCTTTATCCGTTTCCTTCAGAATATCCCATACATCAGTGCTTGAAGAGGTATAAGGAAATTCAACATGATTTTTAATGATTGCGTTCAGCTTGTATTTTAAACTGTCGCCTGATGAATTAAATGCTGTGTGATAATAAGCTGAGTCTTGACCCTTTGCGCCAACCACAATAGTCAGCATCAAAAGTGTTAAATACCTTGTAATCATATGTTTCGTTTTCCGGTTGCAAATAAAATTACCCTGCTCTACGAATCACATCAACGAATGTTAAGTTATCATCAAAGTTTTTCACGAAATATTTAGATGTATATACATTTAATGTATATTTGCCTTATAATTTTTAACTCAATTATCATGAAATTAAAAGCTTTAGCTGCAGTAGCAGTATCAACATTAGTTCTTGCTTCTTGCAGCGAGGCGCCAAAACAGGCAGAAGAAACAACCAATGAAAACACTCAGGAAGTAGCAACAGTAGAAGTTGCAACTTATAAAGCAGAAGAAAAGAGTAAGGTAAATTGGAGAGGTGAAGTTGCTGGTGTTTACGGCCACGATGGTTATGTACACTTAGACAATGGTACTTTAGAAATGAAAGGCAACGAAATCATCGGTGGTACTTTTGTAGTAGACATGACTAACATAATTCCAACAGATAGCTCAAGTTCTTCTTACCAATCTGATGAAGATATTGCCAAGCTTGTTGGACACTTGTCTACAGAAGACTTTTTCCATACTGGCGAGCACCCTACTTCAACATTTGTAATTACTTCAGTCAACGGAAATGAAGTTAAAGGAAACTTAACTGTTCGTGGAAATACGAATGAAGAAACAATGAACATCGAAAACCTTGAAGTTAAAGGAGATGAAGTATTCATGACTGGAAAGATGGTTTTTAATCGCCAGAATTATGATGTATCTTGGGTACACTTCATGAAAGATATGATTTTGTCTGACGACATCGCTATAACTTATTCTTTGGTTGCCAAGAAAATGTAACATAAGTTATAGTTAAGCCAAAGAAGAAAGCCTCACTTAAAGTGAGGCTTTTTTGTTTTCTTTGAAAGACAACTACAAGCTTATGTTCAAGACTGGATTTTTTTTTCTTTTAGCATTACCTATGACTCTTTGGGGCCAAAATTCTTTGAAACTTGCATCAGATGTTTGGCCGCCTTTTACAGATATCAAGGAAAATAAGAAAGTGGCTTTAGACATTGTTGAAAAAGCGCTAAATCGAATTGAGCAGACTGCTGAGATTAATGTAATGGAATTTGAAGATGTAATTAAAGGAATTGAAAACAAGTCTTTTGATGGCAGCGCTGCCTTATGGAAAACGGAAGAAAGAGAACAGATTTTGTATTATTCTAGTCCATATCTGCACAATCAACTCGTTTTAGTTGGACTTAAAGGAACGAATACTGATATAACTTTTAAAGATTTAGAAGGAAAGAGATTAGGGTTGGTTAAAGGTTATGCCTATGGAAATGACATCTTAAAAAATGAGAAAATTGAAAAGGAGATTAGCCATAAAGACCAAGAAAATCTCGAGAAGCTTTTTAATAATAAGATAGACTTCTTTTTAGTAGATGCTTTAGAAATTGAATACCTGTTAAAATATCAATTGAACGATGTACATGAGTACCTTTCGATAAGCCAAGAGCCATTGATCGTACAGCCGCTGTACTTTGCAGTACGCAAAGACTATCCTGAAGTTGAAAAGTTGATGGTAGCTTTTAACCAAGAAATCTTAGAAATGATTAAGGATGGAACTTATCATGAAATTCTAGATTTGAATTGGGTTATGGCCGATGTTGATGGAGATGGAAATCTAGAACTTCATCTTGCAGGTGAATCTGCCGGAACTGAAAAACCAGGAAATGCCTATGCATTGCATCATGATGTTTCTCAATTAAATGGGGTTCCAAATGAATACTACATTGATGGCAAATCTTACAAAACTTGGGAAAGTGTCCCCAGCAAATACAAAAAGAAGATCCGTTTAGAATCTTCTCAAACTGAAAATAATGGAGGTTTAACTCTTAGCTTCTAACAAAAAAGCCAGTTAAAATTAAACTGGCTTTTTTTTATTTCTTTCCGATCAAAGAATTATAATTCCTTAGTATACGTTCTCTAAATGCTTTCGTGCTAAAAGAAAAACTATAGAAACTTTTAACTCTACCTTCTATAGTAGCTTGCTGATTTTGCTTAACCGTTGCGTTTATTATGGAGTCGAACGACTGACTCAAACTAGACTTTCTAAGATGTAGCGCTTTCATGTTTTGCTCTTTTATTATTTGATATTCTAAAATTAAGTAAAATTCAATCGAATTCAATCGGATTTAGTAAAAGACTAAATCAACTAATCTAGAAGACGAGAAGAATAGACATTCATTACTCATTAATCATACCTGATACTTTTATTGACCGCGATGAGTTATAGATATTATTACATATTTGTAAAAACTAAAACTACCTATGAAGAGAAAACAATGGCTTTACGTACTTGTTGGCTTATTCGTGATTTCGAGCATCGTCTACTTTTCCAGTTCTGATGCCGAACAAAATAATATCACAGCCCAAGTTAGAAAAGGAGAATTCGTTGATGCCGTGGTTACCACAGGTGAATTAATGGCAAAAAACTCAGCGAATATCAATGCTCCATCTGATTTAAGACGGTATAGGATTTACAATGTGAAAATCGTTGATCTGGTACCTGAGGGAACGGAAGTAGATTCGAATCAATACATAGGAAGCCTTGAAAAATCTGCGGTGAACCAAAAAATGGATGATGTTGATTTGGAGATTGAAAAGTTTCAATCTCAATACACGCAGCAGAAACTAGATACGGCACTGAATTTAAGAGCGAGCCGCGAGGCCATTAAAAACTTGGAGTACAACCTCGAACAAAAAGAACTTCAACTAGAGCAAAGTAAGTTCGAACCTCCAGCAACCATTCGTCAGATCGAACTGGAACTTGACAAAGCTAAAAGAGAGCTTACCCAGAAAAAAGAGAACTACATCATCGAAGAGCATCAAGCCGAAGCTAAAATGATTGAGGTAGGTGCTAACCTAAAGAAACAAATAAAGTACAAAGAAGGGTTAGAAGAGCTTCAACGCAAGTTTGTAATTATGGCCCCCAAATCAGGAATGATTGTGTACTATAAAGAATGGGGAGGATCTAAACGTAAAGTGGGTTCTACCATCGATCC
>JAOARK010000405.1 GCA_025210575.1 Schleiferiaceae bacterium | reverse complement strand
TATAGAAATTAAAATTATTTCAAGGTGCAAAGAAATAAATAATCCTTTGATTGCACAATAAACCTAAACAGGATTGACGGTTCCTAGATATTTATCTTGTTATAAAATTAAAAGACACCTCTAACTATCAGAAAAACAGCGGGTTTAGCAAATTGGAATAACCTAAAGTCTATAATGATTTTATTTTCAAAAGTGCTGTTTTTGAATGTTTTCAATTATTTGAACACTTCAAAAGGTATTTGAGGAAAGCGAAATATATCTTTGGACCGCAAAAAAGAACAGAAATGATTAACCTGGCAATTCTGGCTTCAGGCTCGGGGTCAAATGCTGAAGCAATTATCAGATACTTTAAAGATCACGAAACGATTAAAGTTGTTCTAATCCTCAGTAACAATTCTAACGCAGGTGTTTTAAACCGGGCCAAAGAACACAATGTAAAGTCAATTGTTGTTAATAGCGAACAAACAAAACAAGGTGTTCTATTTAATGAATTAAAGAATAACCATATAGACTATATAATATTAGCAGGGTACATGAAGCTAGTACCTAAACAAATAATAGAGGCCTTTCCTAAAAGAATTTTAAATATTCACCCTGCTTTGTTGCCAAAGTTTGGCGGAAAAGGAATGTATGGAATGAATGTTCATCAAGCGGTAGTCCAAGCTCAAGAAAAAGAAAGCGGCATGACCATTCATTATGTTTCTGAACACTACGATGAAGGAGCTATAATTTTTCAAGAGGCTGTTTCTTTATCAGATTCGGACACTCCTGAAGAAGTAGCGAAAAAAGTATTAAAGCTAGAGCATAAGAATTATCCAAGGGTAATAGAAGAAGTTGTAAATGGGAAACATTAAGGTTAACATTTATACAGATGGAGCTTCTCGGGGAAACCCTGGACCTGGTGGCTACGGAATTGTGATGGAAAGCGGAAAACTGGTTAAGGAGTTTTCTGAAGGGTTTCTGAAGACCACCAACAACCGAATGGAGCTCTTAGCTGTAATAGTGGCACTACAAAACTTAAAGAGAACCGATTTGGACATTACCCTATACTCTGACTCTAAATATGTGGTTGACGCAATTAATCAGGGTTGGGTATTTGGATGGCATAAAAAAGGATACAAAGGAAAAAAGAACCCTGACCTCTGGAGACGTCTGTTGCCTTTGCTACAAAAGTATAGACCTAAATTTGTTTGGGTAAAAGGGCACAATAATCACCCACAGAATGAAAGGTGTGACACTTTAGCCGTACAAGCAGCTTTAGGCAAAGGTTTAAAGCCCGATGCTGGATACGAGCAACAAGAAAAAAATGACGGGATGTTTTAAGCAGGAATCTCGTTAGAAAGAAATATAGTTTTCTGGGTTCACCGGGTTCCCCATATGCCAGAGCTCGAAATGTAAATGAGGCCCTGTTGATTGTTCTCCGCTATTTCCGATAAGCGCCACAACCTCACCGGTTCTAACAATGTCTCCAACTCCCTTCATAAGCGATGAATTGTGTTTGTAGACAGAGATTAAGTTTTGGCTGTGCTGAATAATTAAGACGTGCCCTGTTTCATTTGTCCATTGGGCTAAAAGAACCGTACCTCCCAAACAAGCCTTAACAGGAGCATTTTTTTCCGCAACAACATCTACAGCCAGATGGTTTTTTTCTGGGTCAAACCCCGATGTAATTACTCCTTTTAAAGGAGTGAAAAATGCAAAATGAGAAAGAGCAGATTGATTTGTAGGAATGTTAAATCGATCTTCAATTTCTACAAAATCTCTTAAATCATTTTCCATACTACTCGCTTCGAGAGATGCATCAGAAGGTTTTACAATTCCAGAATCTTCTTCACTTTGAAAGGTGCTGTCTGGGTTTTGACCAAGCATTATCGCTTGAATAGAACGAAGTTGTTTATCGTATAAGCTTAATTGGTAGGTAAGAGAATCTGTTTTTCGATCCAAGCGTATAGCTTCTCTTCTTACATCGTTAGAAGAATAACCAGGAATGTATTCTCTTAAGGGAGTAAACGCAATAAGAAATGTAAGTGCCACTGACAGCGATATAATTGAGCCACCGATGAGCACAAAGACGTTGATACGACTAAGCTTAATAGAGATCTTCTCTTCAAAAGTATCATCGTTTAGAATAACTAAACGATACTTACTTTTAAGCTTATTGATGTATTTTTTCTTTTCTTTCATTCACCACCTCAATAAAGGTTCAAATATCGCAATACTCGCGAAACCCACCTCTTAAAATACTGAAACACCTAAAACATTTACAACATTGAAATGTTGGCAAAGCACTGTGTTTTTCTCAACACAAATAAACGTAAGAGACACAAAATAAACACGTCAAAAAGCATCCATTAATCGCGTAAATTTGCGCTCTATTTTTTTAAAGCATATCAAGATGGATAGAAGTTCATTTTTATACCGCCACAATGGCCCTCGCCATAATGAGATTGGCGAAATGTTGGAAACCATTGGGGTTGATTCTTTAGATCAGCTTATCTACGAAACGATTCCAGATTCTATTAGAAAGCAAGACAGTTTAAAGATTAGCAAAGCAATGACAGAGGTTCAATACATGAACCATATCGCCAAGCTTGGAGCAAAAAATAAAGTATTTAAAAACTATATAGGTTTAGGTTACCATGACACCATTTTACCAGGTGTTATTCAAAGAAATATATTCGAGAATCCAGGGTGGTACACTGCTTACACTCCTTATCAAGCAGAGATCGCCCAAGGTAGACTTGAGATGCTCTTGAACTTCCAAACAATGGTTGTAGACCTTACCGGAATGGAGTTGGCAAATGCTTCTTTATTAGACGAAGCAACTGCTGCGGCCGAAGCAATGATCATGTTGTTTAACGCAAGATCTAGAGCACAAGCCAAAGCAGGGATTAACAAGTTCTTTGTAGATGAAAATTCTCTTCCACAAAATATTGCACTATTACAGACCCGAGCAGTACCGTTTGGAATTGAAGTTGTGCTAGGCAATCCGGCCGAGTTTGAATTTGGAGCGGATTATTTTGGTTGTATTCTTCAGTATCCCAATGCAGATGGACAAGTAGAAGATTACGGTGACTTCTGCAACAAAGCGAAAGATGCCGAAATTAAAGTTGCTGTTGCTGCGGATATTATGAGTTTAGTTCTTCTTACCCCTCCAGGGGAGTGGGGAGCTGATGTGGTTGTAGGAACAACACAGCGTTTTGGTATTCCTTTAGGGTACGGTGGGCCACACGCAGCTTATTTCGCCACGAAAGAAGAGTATAAGCGATTGATTCCTGGAAGAATCATAGGAAAGACCAAAGATAAAGACGGCAACGAAGCATTAAGAATGGCGCTTCAAACCCGTGAACAACACATCAAAAGAGACAAGGCTACTTCAAACATCTGTACGGCTCAAGTTCTGTTGGCTGTAATGGCAGGTGCTTATGCCTGTTACCATGGCCCTGTTGGATTGCAGAATATCGCCAGTAGAATTCACAAATTGGCTGCAACTCTAGATGCGGGGTTAAAGGACTTAGGCATAGAGCAATTGAATTCGAACTACTTCGACACGCTTAAAGTTAGTGGTGTTGATGCGAGTGCACTAAAGCCTCATGCTGAAAAGGCAGAAATCAATTTTAGGTATGCGGATGATTATGTTGGTGTATCAATTAGTGAGGCCACAAGCGAAGAGGATATAAACGATATTCTTGCTGTTTTTGCAGCTGCAACAGGAAAAGGTGCAGTAAGCAAAGAAATGGTTGATGTTTCTATTGATGAAAACTTCTTAAGAACGTCAGATTTCATGACGTTTGATGTTTTCAAAAAGTATCATTCAGAAACAGAAATGATGCGCTACTTGAAGAAATTGGAACGCAAAGACCTTTCTTTAAACCACAGCATGATTTCTTTGGGTTCTTGTACAATGAAATTAAATGCTGCTACTGAAATGCTTCCATTAAGTGGACAGCAGTGGAACAGCATTCACCCATTTGCACCAAAAGAACAAGCTGCAGGATACCAAGAGATGCTTGCAGAAATGGAAAAAGACCTTGCAGAAATTACAGGGTTCGATGCAACTTCACTACAGCCTAACTCAGGAGCTCAAGGGGAGTATGCAGGTTTGATGACCATTAAAGCATACCATGAAGCAAATGGAGATCATCACAGAAATATTGCATTGATTCCAGCATCTGCACATGGAACGAACCCAGCGAGTGCAGTAATGGCAGGTATGAAAGTGGTTGTAGTAAAATCAACGGAAACAGGAAACATTGATGTAGACGATTTAAAAGCTAAAGCTGAAAAACACAGCGAAAACTTGGCGTCTTTGTTGGTTACATATCCATCAACGCACGGTGTGTTCGAGTCGAGCATTAAAGAGATTACAAAGATTATTCACGATAACGGTGGTCAAGTTTATATGGATGGCGCAAACATGAACGCTCAGGTTGGGTTAACCAGCCCAGGGTTGATTGGTGCCGATGTTTGTCACTTAAACTTGCATAAAACATTTGCAATCCCTCACGGAGGCGGTGGACCTGGTATGGGCCCTATTTGTGTTAAATCTCACTTGGCACCATTTTTACCGACTAACCCTGTTATTCCTACGGGAGGTGAAAAAGCAAATTATGCCATTTCAGCAGCTCCTTATGGTAGCTCGTTAGTATTGTTGATCTCTTATGCATACATCAAAATGTTGGGAGCAAAAGGACTTTTAGAAGTAACCAGAACAGCAATACTCAATGCAAACTACATGAAAGCAAGACTAGAAAACCATTATCCTGTTCTTTATTCTGGCGAAGCTGGAAGATGTGCACATGAAATGATTCTAGATTGTCGCCCGTTCAAGAAAGATACCGGTGTTGAGGTTGTTGATATCGCTAAGCGATTGATGGACTACGGTTTCCACGCACCTACGGTTTCTTTCCCTGTTGCTGGAACCTTGATGGTTGAGCCAACAGAAAGTGAAAACAAAGCAGAATTAGACCGCTTTTGTGATGCCATGATTTCTATTAAAGAAGAGATGGACGCCATCAAAAATGGAGAGGATGCAACAAACAACCCATTGAAAAACGCACCTCACACACTAGAGATGCTTACAGCGAATGAGTGGGATCTTCCATACTCAAGACAAAAAGCAGCATATCCATTAGAATATGTTGCAGAGAATAAGTTTTGGCCTTCTGTTAGACGTGTAGATGACGCATACGGAGACAGAAATCTAGTTTGTACTTGTACGCCAATTGAGGCTTACATGGAGGTTTAAAAGGCAAAATGAAATAAATGACACAGCCCGGTTCAACTTTTATGGACCGGGCTTTTTTACACCCGATGATTATTGATACATTTCGAGGGATTAAAAACCAAAGTCTTTGAAGACAAGTCTTAAATGCAAAACAGGTGGTCTTTTTTCCAGACCACTGAAGATTACAGGATACATGGTAATGACATTAGGAGTGGTCATAGCCACAAGCAGCTTTTATACAGGTGAACTTGGTGGTTATTTTATTGCCTTTGTATGTTTCGTAATAGGCGGTTTTTTTGCAACCGCACATACAGGGATTGAACTATCTACCTCAGGTAATTCCGTGAAGCATTACACAAGAGTTTTGGGGTATAAAAAAGGAAGTTTTAGATCATACGATGATTACCCTTTTGTTTACGTAAGTGAAAAGAGTAAAGGCTCAGGCCTAGACCAATACAAAGTTTATGAAACCTATCTTTTGAGCAAATCTCAAAAAGGTAGAGTGTTGGTTGGTGTGCATAGTGAAGCAAACTCAGCTGAAGAATGGAAAGCGAAGGTAGCCGCACTGTTTAATGTTGAGCCGGTAAAAAAACGATTACCAGGTAGCCAAAAGAACGGGCATCAACACCCCACAAAAATCATGTAACCAAACTGATGATTTAGGGATAGAAATAATCTATAGAGATGAACAGGTATAGGTATTTTTATCCCTTAGATTTGTCATCTGATAAAGTTTAATCTTAAAAAATCAAATTCATATGGCTTTTCAATTACCCGATTTACCGTACGCACACGATGCTTTAGAACCTCATATTGATACTCGTACTATGGAGATTCACCATGGTAAGCACCACGCTGGATATACAAACAATTTGAACAATGCAATTGCCGGAACAGAAATGGAGGGCAAAAGCATTGAAGAGATTTGTGCAAATCATTCAGATAATACTGCTGTAAGAAACAATGGAGGAGGGTTCTATAACCACTCTTTGTTTTGGTCAATCATGAGTCCAAATGGTGGCGGAACACCATCTGGAGATTTAGGCAGTGCAATTGACTCTGCATTTGGCTCTTTTGAAGCATTCAAAGATGAATTTGCAAAAGCTGCAGCTACAAGGTTTGGTTCTGGATGGGCATGGCTTTGTGTAAAAGACGGTAAACTAGAAGTTTGCTCTTCTGCAAATCAAGACAACCCATTAATGCCAGGTATTGGCTGTGGAGGAACACCGATTTTAGGCCTTGATGTTTGGGAGCACGCGTATTACTTAAACTATCAAAACAGAAGACCAGACTACATTAATGCATTTTTCAATGTGATAAATTGGGACGAAGTTTCTAAGAGATATGCAGCGGCATTATAATTCATTCCCGCTATTGTAATCGATAAAATCCCGGTTGAGTCCCGGGATTTTTTATTTTTCAAAGTAACGTCTGTGATAGTTGATCTGCCCTAAGTGATAATTGAGGTGAACAGACAACTGTAGAAGCATAAAATGAGTATTGTAATATTTTCCTTCTCGCCAAGGAAGAGGGAAGTCTTTGTCGATGTCATCAGAATCCAGTGAATCCAAAGTGTTTTCAATCATGATTACACATTGATCGATCGAATGAATTAACTCATCTTGAGAAACGGGATTCCCCGTGAACTCTAGATCGCGCTCTCGCACATACCCTGTATTGCCTAACCCAGTTCCCACAAAATGATTCAAATTTCCAACCAAATGAAGACTTAAATGTCCTGCAGAATTTATGGTTCCAGGCAAAGCCTTCCATAAATTAGAAACCTCTTTGAAAGAAGAAACCTCCTTGCGAACAGCAAGAAGGTCTCTCGTTATAATATTTTTGAAATGATCTAGTTCCATTACATTTTTAATGTTACTCCTAATCCACCGCCAACGCCACCTAATCGTCCGCCACCAAACTCAGCATAGATGCCCCATTTATCGCTCCAGAACCATCGCCCTCCTGCTTGAAAGCCAAGAGCCAAACCACTGGAGTTATCGTTATTTAGGGCAAGACCAAAACCGAGGTTGGCGCCAATATAGACATCCCAAGGTGGAGTCAAATTGGTAATCTTATCTAAGTAATAATTTCCTTTCGCACCAAGGGTCAAATAATCGAAGTCGAAATTTGTAAAAGCTGTTGGTGCAACAGAAAAATCAGGGTGAATAGGAATCTCATAACTCACTCCTATCAATCCCAGATTCAAGTAATCCTCTGCTTGTGCGTTGATTTTTTGAATGAAGACTATACTAGAAAGGAAGAGTAGCAGAAATATTTTTTTCATCAATATTTCTTTTGCTCTTGAAACTATAGTTTGTAAGTCACACCAACTCCTCCGTTAACACCGGAACCTCCGCCAAATTCAGCATTAAGACCCCAGCGGTCGCTCCAAAACCATCGACCTCCTACGTGAATACCCCAATTGGCACCACCGTTATTATCTTCAATTCTCCATCCAACATTTACGCCAGCATAGGTGTCCCAATCTGGAGTTAAACTGAATAAATCATCGAAATAGAAATTACCCTTAGCGGCAATAACGAAACGGTTAAAATCCCAATCTGTATAGGCTGCAGGAGCAACAGTTATCAAGCTTCCTACTGGAAATTCAAGACTGGCATAAAGACCTGTCCCAACTCCACCGAAATTCAAATACTTCTGTGCTTGAGCAGAAAGATCAGTTGTACCGAATAAACATACAACGAAAAGAGAAAGTAGAATTTTCTTCATAAGGCAAATTTGTATTACAGTTTTCTCAAATGTAATAATTCACCGTCAAACTCTGCATAAGTGTAATAGTTTAACCAATCGCCTAGATTTATATAATTTGAATTTGGGCCTATTTTTAAATCTAACGGAAGGTGTCTATGACCAAAAACAAAATGGTCAAAGTGCTCTTTTTCAAGCTGTTCTTTAGCATAAATGGCAAGCCACTCATTTTCTTCTCCTAAGAACTTAGCATCTTCACCACCTGTGTGTTTTCTGCTTTTTTTACTCCAAAAGTCGGCTAGCCATATTCCAAAATTGGGATGAAGCCGAGCAAAAAGCCACTGACAAACCTTATTTGCAAAAACTTTTTTTATGAACTTATAGCCATAGTCACCTGGACCCAAACCGTCTCCGTGTCCGATCATGAATTTTTTTCCATTCCAACTTCGGATGATAGGTTCGCGGTGCAGCTCACAGCCAATTTCACTAGGTACATAATCAAAGATCCACATATCATGATTACCCGTGAACATTGTAATTTTCACACCCTTATCAGCAAGTTCGGCAAGCTTACCTAAACAGCGAACAAACCCTCTTGGTACAGCACGTTTGTATTCAAACCAAAAATCAAATAGATCCCCAACCACAAAAAGTTCTTCGGCATCAACAGAGATTTTGTCAAGCCATGCAACAAACTTTTTTTCCCGGGCAAGACTGGATTCAGCGTTTGGGGCACCTAAATGTAAATCTGAAACGAAGTATATCTTTTTGTTAGGCTGCATGGCCGCGAATGTATGTGAAATGCATAGAAAGAGCAACGCACAGGTTGATCTTTTAAAAAAGTTAGACGACTCTAACTATATTTGTCGGCTACTTCTAAAACATTGTTGATGTTAACGCACAATTGCTTTAAATGTTGGATTCTATCGATTGGCTTATTGTTTTTAATGGGCTGTGAGTCTACATTGGATGAAACGAATTCAAAAAATGTGGTTTGCACAACGAATATTTTGGCGAATACGGTTAGACAATTGTTACCTGATGATATAGATGTAGTTAGCCTTATGGGCCCAGGTGTTGATCCACATTTATATAAGGCAGGGCAAGGTGATTTGGAAATCCTCCAAGAGGCAGGTATCATCATAGAAAACGGTCTTCACCTAGAAGGGAAGATGGCCGAGGTGTTTAAGAAATTACAGAAATACAAACCTGTTATTTCTGCATCAGATGGAATTGAAAAGGGTGAATTGATACAAATAGAAAAGGAAGTATATGACCCACACATATGGTTTGATGTTCAGATGTGGAAAATGAGTTCTAAATTATTAAGTGAAAGACTTGCTCTCGAATTTCCTGATCGTTCAGAAGAGATATCAAGGAGATCAGATTTTTGGGCGAGCAAATTAGACAGCCTTCATTTATGGATTAGGAAAGAAATTGAACAACTGCCGAAAAATAGGCGGGTTTTGGTAACCGCTCATGATGCATTTAGCTATTTTGGACGAGCGTACGGTATTGAGGTGAAGGGCCTTCAAGGTATATCAACACAGTCTGAATATGGATTGAAGGATGTCAGTGATTTGGTGGACTACCTTGCTGAAAACAAAGTTCCTGCGGTCTTTGTTGAAACTTCGGTATCGGAAAAATCTTTGGTTGCGGTAATTGAAGGATGTAAAAGAAAAAATCACAATGTTATAATTGGAGGTCAATTGTACAGTGATGCTTTAGGAGGGAAAGAAGAACCGGGAGATAATTATAAAAACATGGTGAGCCATAATGTGAAGACCATTGTTGGCGCCCTTAATTCAGGGTCTGATGAAGGATGATAAAACAGCCATAGAAGTACATAATTTATCGGTGAGTTACCAC
>JAOARK010000404.1 GCA_025210575.1 Schleiferiaceae bacterium | reverse complement strand
GATATATACAATACTCAAAAAGAACATCTCACTGAGCAAACCATATCTCACCGCTTTGTTTTGAATCTTCAAGGTAAACGCATGCATTCCTGTTTGGTATTCAAATATTTGGAACAACATTATAACTGTAAAGAAACTCAATCCCACTTTTAAGTACTGCCAAACAAACTGAGTACTTTCCCAATGGATAATCTTAGAGAAGAACAAAACGATTTCATTAATTGAATTTACCCTAAAGAACAACCAAGTGAAAGACACTAAGAAAAAAGTCAGGGCAACATTAGTGACAAAGGGTATTATATTCTGTTTTGAAAATTGAAGATTCTCATAGTTTTCTTTCTTGTTATTTAAAATCATTTTATGAATAGCAAGGTAAATCCCATGCAGTCCTCCCCAAATAACAAAGTTCCAACTTGCACCATGCCATAATCCTCCAATGAGCATTGTAAGCATGAGGTTAACATACGTTCTTCGTTTACCTCTTCTATTACCTCCTAGGCTGATATATACATAATCCCTTAACCAAGACGAAAGTGAAATATGCCATCGTCTCCAAAATTCTGTAATGTTCCTACTCAAATAGGGTTGATTAAAGTTCTTCATTAATTCAACTCCTAATAGTTTGGCTACCCCTCTTGCAATGTGACTATAACCAGAGAAATCAGCGTAAATCTGGATTGTAAATAACAGAAGGGCAGTTATCAATTCAAATGAAGGATAAGCTCCCACATCTGAAAAGATATGATCAGCATATCTTCCTGCAGTATCACCAATCATCACTTTTTTAAAAAGTCCTAGGACTATTAAATTAATCCCAGATTCAATTTGCAGTTTACTGGCTTTGTTAAGATTGGCAATCTGAGGGAGTAGGTCTCGTGCTCGTTCAATAGGTCCAGCAACGAGCTGAGGAAAAAAAGAAACGAATAAGGCAAATTGTGGAAAGTCATTTGTTGGTTTCAACCTACCTCTGTAAATGTCTATCGTATAACTCAGGGTTTGAAAAGTGTAGAACGATATTCCTACCGGGAGTAAAATTTCTAAATGAAAGAAATCGGGCTGAAATCCAAAACCATTGAGTACGATTTGAAATGAATCGATAAAGAAGTTATAATACTTGAAGAACGAAAGAACTCCCAGATTGATCAAAAGACTTAGCCATAACCAACTTCTCTTTTTCTTTTTAGATTCCTGTTGAAACATTTTCAAGCCTATCCAATAATCTGTTAATGTTGATAACATCAAAAGACCACAGAACCTCCAATCCCAATAAGCATAAAACACGTAACTTGATACTAGCAGTAGCCAAACTCTACTTTTTGTGCTTTTACACAAATAATAGAGCGGGATAATCAAGATTAGAAAAAGAAAAAAAACTACTGAGTTGAATAACATAGTTTAAATAAAAACCATGGCAATAATAGGTCAAATCGCGTTCTTGTATCTCTAGAATATGGCGTTTTTGGTTTATTAACAATGTATGTTAAGAAGCTATGTATCAATTCGACAAGCAATTAGATACAAATAGTTAAATTTGGGAGGAACAGCAGGAGTAACTTTACATTATTAATTATTGATAACAATTTTAAAATCGAATAGCTATGAAATCTGAAAACAAAAAATCCCTTCAGAATTTAGAAAACAACTCAACAGATGTTAATGAAGTAAAAGGAGGGAAAAGATTTAACCTGAGATCTGAGTTTGTAAATGAACCTGGTCAAAATGAAGAAATGTCTGAGTTTGCTAAAAAAGATGCAAAATATTTGACAGAAACAAAAAGACCATCAGAGAACATAAGAGACAATTATAATCAAGAAGGTGGTAAAGGACCGAAATCAGTCTCTTAAGAAGTTTTGAATAAATATAAAATGCCACCTCTAGGTGGCATTTTTTTTTGAGCATTCTTTCCTATGATGAGCAAGTACAAATCACTTTAAAACATGTTAACCGACTGAACTTAAATATTAATTGTTAAATTTTCACTCAACTTTAAATCTATTAAGCTATGAAACCAGAAGAAAAAAAGTCTATTGAAAATCTAGAGAATAACTCTGCAGATGTAAATGAAATTAAAGGCGGTAAAGTTTTTAAAATAAAAGATCGTCTTAACGATAATGAATTCCAACATGAACATCCAACGGAAATGCCTCCATCAACTGGTGTGCATGGACAGAAAGATTACCCAGCCGATTTTCTGCAAAAAGAAAATTCCCCATCACATAAAGCAAAAGGACCACGATCTGCAGAATAATAAGTAATCCCAATTATTGAACATTCACAATAACATTAACCTAAATACTAAAATCATGAGTACCGAAGAGAATAAAAACCTCGATAATTTAAAAGCTAACGAATCGAATACAGAAGAAGTTAAAGGAGGTAAAGCTTTTCAAATTAAAGGAAAGGGAAGATACACGAACAACAACACTAACGTAGGTGATCTTTCAGAGTTTCCACACGAAAAAGAAGAACATCCCACAGAATACCCCTCTGATAAACTCTCTGTTGAGTATACAAAGAGTGAAGGCCCTAAAGGACCTCGATCATCAGAATAATGTTAATTATTTAACGCAAAACGCCAAATCTGTGTATCAACAAGTCAAGCATTTAGGTACAAATAGTTAAATTTGGTGAAATCTGCGTTCATAACTTTACAGTGTAAGTTTTTGATAACAATTTTAAAAATCGAATAGCTATGAAAACTGGAAACAAAAAATCCCTACAAAACTTCGAAAACAATTCAGTTGATATTAATGAAGTAAAAGGAGGAAAAAGATTCAACATGAGAACTGAGTTCGTTAACGAACCTGGTCAAAACAATGAGAAATCTGAGTTTGCGAAACAAGATTCTAAGTATTTATCATCAGATGGTCGTCCAGAGACAAACATCAGAGATGACTATGCTAGTGAAGGACACAAAGGTTCAAGACCTACGTCTTAATCAAGTTAAGCAGTTAAATAAAAAAAGACCCAATTGGGTCTTTTTTTATTTGTGACCAATAATCCTTGACTTTCCTAAAGATGATTTTTATATAAATTTTATATTTTTAGACAGTTAAGCTAACCCTACTCCTAACCCAAAAATATGCCTGACAGAAAAACGCGCCTATTTTTCCCATCCTATCGACAGCCCGATGCAATGGATTGCGGTCCAACATGCATAAGGATTATAGCAAAATATTACGGTAAAAATTATTCTCTTTCTCAATTAAGGGACATGAGCTACACCACTAGAGAAGGATCTAGCATGTCTCATCTAGCCAGCGCGGCTGAGGAGATCGGTTTTAGAACTCTGGGTGTAAAAATAAGTTTTGAACAACTTCTTGATGAAGCTCCGCTCCCGGCCATTGTTCATTGGGATCAAAATCATTTCGTTGTTGTATACAAGGTTACAGACAAAAAGGTTTATGTGAGTGACCCTGGCCTTGGATTAATAAAATATGACCACGAAGAGTTTCTTCAACATTGGATTGGAACCGGAGCCAAAAAAGACACCAAAGATGGAATAGTTCTATTATTTGAACCTACTCCTCACTTCTATAATATGGAAGATGACAAAAATGCGGGTAAAACCTCATTTAAGTTTTTGATTCCATACATCAAGCCTTATAAAAAATACTTGATTCAAGTATTTGTTGGATTGGTGGCTGCAAGTTTGCTTTCATTAATCTTTCCCTTTTTAACCCAAAGCGTTGTTGATATTGGTATTAGGAATAGAGATATGCACTTTGTGTATCTTGTGTTATTAGCACAACTATTTCTATTCTTCGGGCAAACAGGTATAAGCGTTATACGAGGTTGGCTACTGCTCCATATGAGCTCGAGAATAAATATCTCTTTGGTGGCCGATTTCTTCATTAAACTGATGAAGTTGCCAATTTCGTTTTTTGATACGAAACAGACTGGAGACATCATTCAAAGAATTGGAGATCACCATCGTATTGAACATTTAATGACCAGCAGCTCTTTAGGAGTGCTATTCTCCATGCTGAACCTGATCATCTTTGGGGGTATCCTGATTTTCTATGATTTTAAGATATTCTTGGTATTCTTTACCGGTAGCGCCATCTATGTGGCTTGGATTGCATTCTTCTTAAAGAGACGGGCATTAATTGATTACCAATATTTCCAGCT
The DNA here is from genome assembly GCA_025210575.1 of Schleiferiaceae bacterium. Lineage (GTDB taxonomy): Bacteria > Bacteroidota > Bacteroidia > Flavobacteriales > Schleiferiaceae > JAOARK01. The sequence goes on along the minus strand of JAOARK010000404.1, from coordinate 4,730 downwards.
ACAAGCCCAAAACCAAGGGAAGATAATGGAGCTGATCAATGGAATGCAAGAGATTAAGCTTGGAAATGCAGAGCGCCAGAAAAGATGGGAATGGGAGTATTTACAAGCGAGATTGTTTAGAGTAGATTTAAAAGGACTTGCTCTAGGGCAAACTCAATCTATTGGTGCTGGAGTAATCAATGAGGTAAAGAATATTCTTATTTCGTTTTTAACGGCTCGGCTGGTTATACACGGAGAAATAACTCTGGGTATGATGCTTTCGGTGAGTTACATTATCGGTCAATTAAACGGTCCTATTGCGGAACTAGTAAGCTTCATCCATTCATTACAAGATGCAAAACTTAGCTTAGAAAGGTTAGCCGAAATTCATGATCGTGAAGACGAAGAAACCAACACTGCAGAGCAGCTTAGGGACCTTCCAGAAAACGGAGACATTTCTGTTAAAAAAGTGTCTTTTCAATATGCAGGCCCCAATTCTGCATGGGTATTAAAAAATCTCAACCTAGACATTCCTGCTAAGAAAATTACAGCTATTGTGGGTGGTAGTGGTAGTGGGAAAACGACTTTACTTAAACTGCTTCTTAAATTTTACGCTCCAGTAAGAGGTGATATAATGCTTAAGAGTTTTAACCTCAAAAACATTGCTCAATATGCCTGGAGAGAACGTTGTGGGGTAGTAATGCAAGAGGGCTTCATTTTCAATGACACCATCGCAAAAAACATTGCTGTAGGGGTAGATAATATTGATAAAAAGAGATTAGTTGAAGCCTGTGAAATTGCAAACATCAAGGATTATATCGAAGATCTTCCTTTAGCTTACAACACCAAGATTGGCGAGGAAGGAATTGGACTTTCAGGAGGGCAAAAGCAGCGCTTGCTTATCGCCAGAGCTGTCTACAAGAATCCTGATTATTTGTTCTTTGATGAAGCTACTTCGGCACTAGATGCCAAGAATGAGAACATCATCATGAAGAACCTGAATAAATGGTTCGAAGGAAAAACTGTAGTTGTTATTGCTCATAGATTGAGTACCGTGAGAAACGCTGATCAAATTGTTGTTGTTGATCAAGGTCGCATTATTGAAAATGGAACTCATGAAGAATTAGTAGCACTAGACGGAGTTTACTACAACCTAGTTAAGAACCAGCTTGAACTTGAAAAACTTGATAAGTAATGCCTACCAATAAATTTGACATTAATTTAAGAAGTGAAGAAATTCAGGATCTAATGGTTAAAAAACCATCCTGGATGGTACGCTGGGGGATTACAACCATGTTCGCTATCATTCTTCTATTGCTGTTCTTTACTTGGCTTATTGAATACCCAGATCACATAGATGGCCGTATAAATATTACTCCGACAAAGGCTCCAGTAAAGATTGTAAATCAAACAAGTGGAAAGGTTACTAAACTTTACATTACAGAAAATGTGGATGTACAAAAAGGAACCATTATTGCTCAAATAGAAAATCCAATATCTGCAGAAGTTATAAATTACTTAGGAGAGTATTTGGATGAAATGGATGAGGCCATTTTGAACGGAGGAATCGAAATTCCTCTCCCCGACACTGGTAATTACAATTATGGTGATTTACAGTCAAGTGTAAATCAAATGAGAAGGGACTTGCGCGAGCATAATTTAAAGAATAACTACAACCTTCAAGAACTTGCCATTAACAAACTCAAAACCAGAATCAGCAATCACAAAGAAATGCAAGCCATCAGTGCTAACTTGCTGAAGATTGAAAAGAGTGAATTGAAGAATGCTGAAGAAAAATACTTGGTAGATAAGGCACTTTATGAAAAAGGAGCGATGTCAAAATATGATTTCTTGAATAGTCAAAGTGTCTACAACCAAAAGCAGCAACAAGTCGAGCGCATGCAGCTATCTCAAGTTGAATATCAAATTACTCTGAACAACATGCAGGTGGAATTAGCCAGCATGGAATACAATAAAGACCTGGATGTTCAAGGAGATTTAGAAAATATTTTGGCTTATCGCGAAAGCATTTATAACTTTATTCATACCTGGAAACAACAATACGCCATTACTGCTCCCGTAACGGGAAAATTGGCATTTGTTCAGCCTTTACAAGAAAACCAATACGTACATATGAATGAAGTCTATTTTGCTGTTGTGCAGCAGGATGACGACCTAATTGGTTGGGTAGATGTAACCAGCGATGGATATGGAAAAATAAAAAAGGGTCAAATGGTGAATGTTCGGTTAAATAATTATCCTTTTCATGAATATGGTCTTCTAGTAGGAGAGGTTGAAAAGGTTGGGCAAATTCCAGTGAATGGCTTTTATCAAGTGGGCATTTCTTTTCCAAAAGGATTGACCACCACTTATAACTATCAACTTGATTTTTCTCCAGAATTATTGGGGACTGCAGAGATTGTTACTGAGAAAAAACGACTTATCGAACGCTTCTTTGATTCGTTCATTAAATTATTAAAACGAGGCCACCATACAATTCCGTCAAATGAATAAAATTTGTGTACTTATAGACTTTACAGGGGTTTGCGAAGTTGCTGTTGAACATACAGCAGTCATTGCAAGACAAACCCTAGCGCAGGTTGTTCTGGTTCATATTGCTCCAGAATCTGAACGCGCAAACGAAAAAGAATTAAAAGAGAAAATCCGCGCCTACGGCCATACTTTAGATGCAGAAGGCATACCCTTCTTGCCAAAAATTGGCTATGGAGAATTCTTTAGTACAATCCCAAATTTTATTACTCAGATTGATGCGAACCTCGTGGTGGTTGGTACGCACGGAATTAGAGGAATTGTAGAGAATTTATATGGTCAAAATATCTTGAGATTAGTGAATAGTATGCCCGTATTAACTATGGTTGTACAAGGCCATAGTGAAGCTCCTCAAGAAGGATATGAACATATGCTCATCCCTCTTATTGATGAGGTTCATGATCTCAACGAGGCCAAAAAATTGGTTGACTTTTCAAACATATTTGATTCTAAAATCACACTACTTAACTACATCTACGAAGATGATGAAGATGGATTAAGTACGGATCACATTGATAAGATCAAAAAGCAATTTGCTGATTTGAACAAGGAAATTACGTACGATCATGAAGAAACATCAATCTACGTTCACGAATACAGCAGATCTATTATGCAATATGCCAGTATTGAGGATGCGCAACTGATTGTATGGGTAGTACCAAAGAATGAAGATCATAAGACGTTTAATGAAGATGATAAAGAGAACTTGATCTTAAACAGATACGGTATACCTATTCTTTATAGTCCTTGATATCCATTCATAGACTGACTCATTAAGCCTTCTTGAATGATTTCTCTAACGGCCTGTACTATTTGAGCGAACTGTTTCATAACTAGATGTTTAACTAATAAGCGTCAAACATCTAGTCATTCCGCAATTATTATTCTATAACAACCGCTGTACCACTTGCAGTTACCATAAGCATTCCATTGGCCGAACCCAGCGTTTCATAATCAAGGTCAACACCCACAATTGCATTTGCACCTACTGCCATGGCATTGGCCTGCATTTCTTTAATGGCTATTTCCTTTGCTTCTCTCAATACCTGCTCGTAACTTGAAGATCTTCCGCCCACTATATCCCGTATAGATGCAAAAAAGTCTCTAAAAATATTTGCTCCAATAATAGTTTCGCCAGTTACAATTCCTCTATATTCTTTTATTGATTTCCCTTCTAAACTGGGAGTTGTGCTCGTTATCATGATTGAATTTTAATTAGAGCATTAAATTTAGAATATTACTCTTCAGTATTAATCCCAGAAAAAGGAATTATACTATTCTTAACAATTGTGTGATTGTCGACTCATACTTTATATTTTTGAATAAAACCATTTCTTATGAAGAAACTACTGGTCTTACTTTTAGGATTTCCCTTTTTAGGTATAAGTCAAGAGTTACCTAAAAACTTTAAACGCAATCCTATTGCCAAAGGGCAAGTTTTGCTTTCCACCACTTTTAGCGTTACGCACAGAGAATCTGAAAGAGAGTCTAACTTGCTGCAAGATCTCCAAGATTCATATCGGGTAGATTGGGAGGTTACTTTACGAAGCGCATACTACGTAAAAGATGGGTTTTGTGTTGGTGGTTATTTTCTTATCGGTCAGGATAGAAATGAAATCAGCTATTTTCAAGATGGCTTCTTAGTATCGGATAAAAAACAAGATAATAGATTTGGAATTGCTCCTTTCATCAGAAACTACTACCCATTAGGCAAAGGAAGTTTTATGCTTTACAACCAAACCAGTCTAGAGTATGTGTATTCTACAGGAGTTAGACAAGTGATTCAATCTGAAGATATAGATCGCTACATTACAGAAGGTCATAAAATTACATTAGGGCTTCAGCCTGGTTTAGCCGTCTTTATTAGTGATGTAGTTTCGTTTGATATTGGAACAAGCATTTTTGGTGTTTCAACCGATTACAAGACCGCCAAGCAGAATAATGACCCAAGCAAAGATTCTTACGTGTGGAAAAATGACGTAAGCTTCGAAATCGATTTATTAAGTCTGTTTCTAGGTATAACTTTTTATTTCCCTGCTTAATGAAAAAAGCAATTCTATTTACCCTTTCCTTCTTTCTTCTAGTGGCTTGCCTTAAGGATGATCATTTTGGCAAATCACCTTATGCACAAATCAAAACATTTGCACTTCCAGGCCAGAATGGTTCCGCAACTATTGATCACCAGAATAGAACTATTTCGG
>JAOARK010000403.1 GCA_025210575.1 Schleiferiaceae bacterium | reverse complement strand
TCTTCGGTTGAAACAATGCTAGCCATGGCAAAAGCTGGTTTAAATGTCTTTAGAGTCAACTTTTCTCATGGGGATCATGAAACTCATAGGCAAACCATTCGTAATGTTAAACACATCAACAAGCAGTATGGATATAATTTGGCCGTTTTAGCTGATTTACAAGGTCCAAAACTTCGCATTGGGGATGTAGAGCCTAATGCCCATTTAAACGATGGAGATGTCCTTGAATTCACTAAAGAAGAAATTCTGGGGAATGCACAACGTGTTCATATGAATTATGGACAATTCGCTTCTGACGTTAAAGAAGGCGAGCGTATTCTACTAGACGATGGTAAACTTATTCTCTCTATTGAAGAAACTAATGGAAAAGATACTGTCAAAGCTAAAGTCATTCAAGGGGGAGCTCTCAAATCTAAAAAAGGGGTAAACCTACCCAATACCAAGATCTCTCTTCCGTGTTTGACAGAAAAAGACATGGCCGACCTTATAGTAGCGCTTGAAGAAAATGTTGAATGGATAGGTTTATCATTTGTGCGTAACTCGACTGATATTCATGAGCTTAAATCGATTATTAAACATCATGGGTCAACAGCCAAGGTTGTCTCTAAAATAGAAAAACCTGAAGCAGTACTTGATATAGATGAAATCATCAAAGCCACTGATGCAGCTATGGTCGCTCGAGGAGATCTTGGCGTAGAGGTTCCCATGCAGAGCGTTCCCTTAATACAGAAAATGATCGTTGAAAAATGTCATTTGTATGCTAAACCTGTGATTATTGCTACACAAATGATGGAAACTATGATCGATAGCTTAACTCCTACTCGAGCTGAAGTTAATGATGTAGCAAATTCCGTTCTTGATGGTGCCGATGCTGTAATGTTAAGTGGGGAAACATCTGTTGGTAAATACCCCGTGCAAGTCATTGAGACGATGTCGAAAATTATTGCACACATTGAAGATACGGCCGAAATTAGACCAAAGCATGAGCACATGCCGGAGAACGTAGATGAACGCTATATAACCGATAGTATCTGTTACAACGCGAGTAAAATTGCTGATCAAGTTGGTGCTATGGCTATACTCACCATGACCCATTCTGGATATACTGCCTTTCAAATAGCATCACACCGACCGGCCACCAACATCGTTGTAATGACAGAGAACCGAAACATATTGAATATGGTTAGCCTTATTTGGGGGGTGCAGGCATTTTATTATGATAAAATGGAAAGTACTGATGGCACTTTTAAAGACATTCAACAAATTATAGAAAACGAGGGGATTGTCCAAAAAGGAGATTACATAGTAAAGATAGCAAGTATGCCTATTCTTGAAAAAGGAACGACCAATATGTTAAAAATCGCTCAAGTTGAATAAAGTTACGCTTTAAACAATATTCACAAAAAAAAAGGAGGCGTTGGCCTCCTTTTTTTTGTTCGATTATGTACAGTTTCATTCTTGTTAAAGTCTCTCCAATCCACAAGTCAAAGCCTCCTCAAATGATCTTTTGAATACATGTAACCAGTAAGCTAAGCTTATAACCATTGTTATTTTCCTAACAACCTAAAACTTTGGTTGAATTACCATTGTCTAAACGCACAAACCAAAATTATGCGCCTATATCAGAATTGTAGACCTACAATTATTTTTGTCTTGAACTTCCAATATTCTGATTTCATCGGTATTTAAAATGACCAGACTCTTGTATTTCAAAGAATTATTCATTCAAACAGAACGAAGAACCAGTTTTATAGTGGTAATTCACTCAAAACAAAATTCCACAATCCTGGAACAAAATCCAGTCAGAACAGAGTTTGTTGATTAAGCAAATTGTCTTAAAAACCTAATATCGTTTTCAAAGAAATATCTCAAATCAGGAATTTGATAACGGTTCATGGCTATGCGTTCTATGCCCATTCCAAAGGCAAAACCACTATATTTTTCGGGATCAATGTTACTAGATCTTAGTACTTCTGGATCTACCATTCCACAACCCATAATTTCAAGCCAACCTGTACCTTTTGTTATTCGATAATCAACCTCATTCTCAAGCCCCCAATAAACATCCACTTCCGCACTCGGTTCAGTAAAAGGAAAATAGCTTGGACGAAGTCTAATCTTTGCGTCCTTACCAAAAAACTCTTGAGCGAAATACAGAATTGTTTGTTTCATGTCAGCAAACGATACCCCTTCATCAATGTACAAGCCTTCTATTTGGTGGAAAATGCAATGGGCCCTAGCCGATATAGCCTCGTTTCTGAACACCCTCCCAGGAGAAATAGTGCGAATTGGTGGTTTTTCGTTCTCCATTACACGAACTTGAACAGAAGATGTATGCGTTCTTAAAGCCCAGTCCGGATCCTTTTCAACAAAAAACGTATCCTGCATATCTCTAGCAGGGTGTTCTTCCGGAAAATTTAAAGCGGAAAAGTTATGCCAATCATCTTCAAGCTCGGGTCCTTCGCTTACACTAAAACCTATTCTTTTAAATATGTCTACAATTTCCTCTTTTACAGAGGATAATGGGTGAATGTTCCCGCTATTGTTCGTAACTCCAGGACGAGTCAAATCCAATTGCTCTTGCGCTGAATTTGTTCCTTTTACCGCCTTATTCTTTATTGTTTTACTTTCAACCATTTGCTTGAGCTCGTTCAAAGCTTGTCCAAATGATTTCTTTTCTTCAACAGGAACTGATTTAAATGACTTAAATAACTGGGGGAGTATCCCCTTTTTTCCCAGGTATTTAATTCTTAATTGTTCTGCGTCTTCAGCTGTACTAATTGCCGCTTTTTCAACGTTTAAAATGTGTTCTTTAATCTCTTGAATCATAAAATATGTCTTATACTCAAAAGCATAATTCGCTTTATTATATATTCGTATGTTTGAGGTCGGCAATATTACTCAATAATTGCATGATGAAAAAGATATTATT
>JAOARK010000402.1 GCA_025210575.1 Schleiferiaceae bacterium | reverse complement strand
GCTTTGTATAATTAAGAACTCTGCTTAAAACTCTTTGCACGTTGCCGTCAACAGATGCAACAGGTTCATCTGCAACAATTGAACAAATAGCCGATGCGGTATAGGGTCCCACCCCCCTGATAGTCAACCAACCTTTATAATCGGCAGGAAAACCACCCATTTCCACAATTTGCTTTGCTGCCTTATGCAAGTTTCTAGCTCGACTGTAATACCCGAGACCTTCCCAAAGCTTCAAAACTTCATCTTCTTCAGCAGAAGCTAAAACCTCAACATTTTCAAACTTTCTAATAAAATTCAGGTAATAATTTAAACCTTGCTCAACCCGAGTCTGTTGCAGAATAATTTCTGAAATCCATATCCGATAAAAATCGGGGGTATGACGCCAAGGCAAATCACGTTTGTTAAGTCGGTACCATTTTAACAAGTCTCGCTGGTAAGATAAAAGCAAAGCCTTGTTAGAGAGTATTTTAGAGTCCAAAAAAAGTGTATTTTAATACTTTCTGATTTAAAAATCGGATTATATTTGCGCCCTCAAAATTAAAGGGTTTAACCATAAAATAACATTGATAAAATGACGAAAGCTGATATAGTTAACCGTATCTCTGACAAAACCGGAATTGAAAAGGCTGATGTTCAAGCTGTAGTGGAAAACTTCATGAGCGAAATTAAAAGATCTCTTGAAGGTGGTGAGAATGTTTTCCTAAGAGGTTTTGGTAGCTTTATCATTAAGAAAAGAGCACAAAAAACGGGTAGAAATATTTCTAAGAATACAACTATCATTATCCCTGCTCACTATATTCCTCACTTTAAGCCAGCAAAAGAATTTGTTGAAACTGTAAAGGAGAACGTACAAATTGAAGAAGCAGTAGCTTAATAAGCACATGAAGAAGGGCCCAGTAATAGCGATTGTAATAGCCGTAGCAGTATCTGCAGGTCTATATTTTGCTCCAATCACCCCTTCTGAAAATGAAACAGCTTTATCGCCAGAAGAAAAAGCTCTGGATAAAAAAGTAGACGAAGCTGTTTTAATTATTCAAGGCGCAGAAGGAGCTCCAATGAGGGGAATAGCCATGCTGCGCGAAGTTTTGGAAGAAGATCCAAACCACGTTAAGGCCAATTATTGGATGGGTGAATTTTCTTGGGTTTCAGGTCAGTTTGACAAAGCTGTTCCACGATTTGAGAAAGTTTTAGAAGTAGATCCCTCTAATGGTGAAGCCGCCAAAAGACTGGTAACGGTTTTAGTCCAGCTTCAACAAAATGAAAAAGCTAAGGATGTTGGGGAGACGTTTATAAAGAACAATCCCGATCACGAGGCGACAGCCGAAGTGCAAAACATGCTTAACAATATTTAAGAACTGAGTATTAATTAAAAAATTTATTTGCTATGCCAAGTGGTAAGAAAAGAAAAAAGCAAAAAATGAACACCCACAAGCGTAAAAAACGCTTGAGAAAAAACAGACATAAGAAAAAATAATCCAGCTTTTTTAGTTGGACTTTAAAAAGCACCGCCTCTTGGTGCTTTTTGTGCTTGTGTGTAAACGCTTAGCACATCTTAATGTTTGTTTAATGTAAAGTTTATTAGGGTGCACAATGAATTGATTATTGATGCCCAGGGTGAGTGCACTAATATTGCTCTACTTCAGAACAATAAGTTAACTGAACTTATTGAAGATAAGGGTGATGAAAAATTTAGTGTTGGTGATATCTACTTAGGTAAAACCAAAAAACTTGCAACGGGCTTAAATGCAGCATTTGTTGATGTAGGTTATGAAAAAGATGCATTCTTGCATTACCATGATCTGGGTCCACAAATAAAATCGTGGCAATCTTTTACCAAAAGAACTTTTACAGGTAAACAATCTTGGTCTTTAACTAACTTTAAAATGCAACCGTTAATTGATAAAAACGGGACCATTGACGAAGTGTTAAAGTCGGGGCATGACATGCTGGTTCAAATAGCCAAAGAACCCATTTCTACAAAAGGCCCAAGAATTACATCTGAGATTTCTTTACCAGGTAGGTATTTGGTATTAGTACCTTTCTCTGATCGCGTTTCTGTATCACAAAAAGTAAGAGACAGAAAAGAAAAGGAAAGGCTGAAGAAAATTATTAGTAGCATTAAACCGAAAGGGTTTGGTGTAATTGTAAGAACAGTAGCAGAAGGTCAAAGTATTGAAGACTTTGAACTTGATCTGAAGAACTTGATGAAGAAGTGGAGAAACCTTCACAAATACATCAAGCGCTCTAAATCTCCTTCTCGTGTTTATGGTGAAATGAATCGTGCTTCTGCATTTTTGCGTGACGTATTTAACGATACCTACGACAAAATTGTAGTGAACGATCAAGAGTTGGCCAACGAAATTCGAGACTACATAGAGACCATTGCTCCTGAAAAGAAGAACATCGTTCATCACTTTAAGGGTAAGACTCCAATCTTCCAATATTTTGGAATAGATCGTCAGATCAAGTCGAGCTTTGGAAGATCGGTAAGCATGCCTAAAGGTTCGTATCTGATTATTGAGCATACGGAGGCGATGCACGTTATTGATGTGAACAGTGGTAACAGAACCAACTCTGGAGACAATCAGGAAGAAAATGCTTTGGCAGTAAACTTGTTGGCAGCAGAAGAAATTGCTCGTCAATTACGCTTACGCGACATGGGTGGTATTGTTGTAATTGACTTCATAGACATGCACAAGAATGAGAATCGCAAGATTCTTTTCGAGAAAATGCGTGAGGTGATGCGTCAAGATCGCGCGAAGCATAAAATATTACCTCCAAGTAAATTTGGTTTGGTAGAAATTACACGCCAACGTGTTAGACCAGAAAGCAACATCCAAACAAGAGAAGAAAACCCAGACAACTTGGTTGAGGCTCCTCTTTTGTTAATTGATGATATTGAACATGCCTTTAACCGCATTGCTAAAGAAGCTTCTGAAAAGAAATTGAGCCTACACGTTCATCCTTTCATTTCAGCGTATTTAACGCAAGGCTTTTGGACCAATATCCGAAAGAAATGGCAAAAAGAATACGGCAAGAAGTTGGAGGTCGTTCCGCGTGATGCGTACAAAATGTTGGAGTATCACTTCTACAACGAAAAGAACGAAGAGTACATTCTAGAATAACACAAAGCCCCAATTAATTGGGGCTTTATTTTTTTGTTAAATCTGATTTTATTCCACCTCTTCTTTCAAACCGAAAATTAGCTTTGTCCACCTATGGAAAATACGGTGAACACCCTTAAGCAAACCAATAACCACCTCGATATCTTAGAGCTAAACAAGCGCTACAGACCCTTGACGCCAAAGCAGCGCATTGAGCAATTGTATTGCGATTTTGCACAAGTAGATGTTATGCTAACCTCATCGTTTGCCGCAACCTCAGCTTTTTTACTCAAGTTATTTTCTGAGGTGAACAAAGAACAAACTGTTTATTTCATTGATACGGGTTATCACTTTAATGAAACATTGGTTTACAAAGATTACCTCACCCTTTTGTACCAACTAAAAGTTGTAGACGTACGCGCAGAAGAGTGGAAACATCAGTTTACCACGAAAGATGAAACCTGGAAGAAAGACCCCAACTTATGTTGTTCAATTAACAAAGTAGAACCCCTAGAAGGTCTCAAGAAATTGCACAAGGTTTGGGTTTCAGGATTGATGCATTGGCAAAGTGACCACAGATCTACCTTAGATATTTTTGAAGAACGAAATGGTATTCTGAAATTCTACCCTTTACTTGATGTAAAGAAAGAAGAGCGAGATGGCTTTATTTCAGAACACCAACTTCCCTTCCACCCGCTAATTTCAAAAGGGTACAATTCTATAGGTTGTGAGCATTGTACTATTCCTGGGGATGACCGCAATGGCCGCTGGAACAACAATCCGAAAACGGAGTGTGGATTGCATTTATAACTTTGTCGTTTCAAGCAAATCTGCGACATTCGTTCTATGCCTTACTACCGCATAAATAAGGACGAACAAAAGGTATACGACCTCAAAGAAGCACGCAGAAAAATCGAGCTCTTTTGTGCCTACCAGGAGCGAAGCCATAAACAGGTTAAGGAGAAACTGCTGTCTTTTGGTTTATTGGAAAATGTTGCTGATGAATTGATCTCTGAACTTATTCAAGAAAACTTTTTGAATGAAACCCGGTTTGCGGAAACATTTACGCGCGGAAAGTTTCTCATTAAAGGATGGGGCCGCATCAAGATCAAGCAGCACCTGAAGCAACATTATGTTTCAGAATACAACATCAACAAAGCATTGAAGCAAATCAAGGCCGATGAATACCAAGAAATGTTTGAGACCATTGCTTCAAAAAAATGGGCTGTATTGAAGGGTGAAAATGCAAAATTGAAAAAGCAAAAATTACAGCGATTTATGTATAGTCGCGGTTTTGAAAGCGATATGATCTATGATTTTTTGAGGGATAAATAATCAATCAGCTACCTCTTAAAACGATTGTTCTTTAACGCTTCATTTACTTCTTTAAAATCTAAGTTCCCTCGAACATCTTTCAAATAATCTAAAATGATGAAAGCCTTTTCTAGCTTGAGCTGAACATTTTTAGGCTTGTTGATGATATGCAACAAACTGCGCTGTTTCCCTTTTGTGAGACCGTGAAAATAGCGTTCAGCATTTGGATCTTGTTCTAGCAATTCTTCAAATCCTTCGGGAATAGCCATACCATATTTCGAAATATCTTCTTCTAAATGCACTTCCAGTTCATCGCCTTCAAAAGCTTGAAGTTTTTTACTGAGTTCTTTGTTGATATTGATAAAGAAACCACCTTTCCCGTCTGAGATCAGGCCTGCATGAATAGAAATTTGATCGTTGAGGGTACACACCACGCGTTTGTCTTTAGCCATTACTTTTTTTGCTAAATCTAGCGGCACCTTTATATGACCTCCATAAACTCCTGATTCCTGAAAATTACCTAAAGGAGTCTTAAACTTTACTTCTGCCATCTTAAAAATGCCAACCGATTTTCAAACTCACCTCTGGCACAAAAACGGAAGG
>JAOARK010000401.1 GCA_025210575.1 Schleiferiaceae bacterium | reverse complement strand
TTGGTTTAGTGCTGATTCTAATCAGAATTCCTTGGCAAGCGTGGCTGGGATAAAATTCAGTAAATGATCGAGTTAAAAAAGAAGTCACTCAAAAAGGAGAAGGCGATTTTAATTGGTGTTATTCATCAATTACAAAATGAAGAAAAGAGTAACGAGTACTTAGATGAACTTGAATTCTTAACGCACACAGCGGGTGCAGAATCTGTAGCTCGCTTTACACAGAAGTTAGATCATCCTAACCCTAAGTTATTTCTTGGGCCAGGAAAGATGGAGGATATCAAAAAGTACATTATTGATAACGAAATCGATCTAGCCGTTTTTGACGATGAGTTGACTCCATCTCAATTAAAGAACATAGAAAGGTTATTCGAGATAAAGGTGCTTGATCGAACAAACTTGATTCTTGACATTTTTGCAAGCCGTGCACAAACTTCATACGCCAGAACACAGGTTGAGCTGGCTCAATACCAATATTTGCTTCCTCGATTAACCAGAATGTGGACTCACCTTGAAAGGCAAAAAGGGGGGATTGGAATGCGCGGTCCTGGTGAAACGCAAATTGAAACAGATAGGAGAATCATTCAGAGTAAGATTTCGTTGCTTAAAAAGCAATTACAGAAAATCGACAAGCAAATGGCTACCCAGCGAAGCAATAGAGGTAAGCTAGTTCGTGTGGCTTTGGTGGGTTATACTAATGTTGGCAAAAGCACTTTGATGAATCTATTAAGTAAATCGAATGTGTTGGCCGAGAACAAGCTTTTTGCAACACTAGATACAACAGTTCGTAAAATCCAGATTGATAATTTACCACTGTTGGTGAGTGATACGGTAGGGTTTATAAGAAAGCTTCCTACTCAATTGGTAGAATCTTTTAAGTCTACATTAGATGAGGTTAGAGAGGCCGATGTGTTAATGCACATTGTAGATATTTCTCATCCCAATTTTATGGAGCACATTGAAAGTGTAAATAAAATTATGACAGAGATTGAGAGTATCGATAAACCTTCTATCATGGTATTCAATAAGATTGATGCATACAAGGCCGAGCCTTACGATGATATGGATCTAATTAATGAAAGAACAGAGCGCAATTTCTCAATAGATGAATGGCAGCGCACCTGGATGGCAAAGATGAATGGACATTGTGTATTTATTTCAGCTACTGAAAAAGACAATATTCAAGAACTTCGCACAAAGCTGTACCAAATTGCAGCACCTATTTATGCGCAGCGTTTTCCTTTCAATCAGTTTTTGTATTAAGCGAGTTCAAGCTGGCTATTAAAGATCTGTTGCAACCCTTCTCGTGTTAAGATTTGTATGCGTTTATGATCTTGGTTGAGCAATTTAGCATCTTGAAATTTGCGCAATACCCGGTAGACTGTTGTGCGGGTTGTACCTACAAAATTGGCCATGTCTTTTGGTGATAGGTTAAAACGGATAAAACCATTTTCATCGCACCCAAATTTGTTTTGCAGCATGAGGTAAACATAGGCTAAACGCTGCTCAATGTTTTTGCGCATTATTTGTGCCGCTCGATTTTCAATCTTATCGATCTTAGACTCTATGTGTTTCATTAATGGAATTACAACCATTGGATATTGATGCATAAACGTTAAGAAATCTTCTTTCTTGATAAACAAAACGCGTGCTATGCTACTAAGTATTTGAGCACTTTTTGTGTGTTCATGGTCATTCATCACAGCAGAAATTCCAACAAATTCACCTTGAGACAACAAAGTGACAATCTGCTCATTCTTTTTATTGCTTTGAATGGTCACCTTGGCGGCACCTTCAACAATCCAATAGAACCCTGAAGAAGGGGTGTTCTCCTGTATAATAAAATCCCCTTTACTCAAGGTTTGGAGCACACCGTGGGTCTTGATTAACTTCTTTAACTCAGGAGACTCGTCATGAAAAGAGCTCGTATATAAGTTGTCTATTAATTCCAATGAAACAGTATTTTAAGCAATGGTCAAATTTAGAATGTGAATTTTCCTTATTAAATGATATTTATCAGTGAACTAAGGGCTTGAAGATTAAGGTAGAATAAGGTTATGAAGGTGTAGTCTTACGGTTAAAAGGCTGATAATCTCGTACATTTGCAGCTTAAATTTACCCCTTTATGAAGGCCGACAGAATTCGAAAGAAAGATATTCTTGAATATCACGAAGGTGCTAGACCTGGAAAAATTGAAGTGATCCCTTCAAAACCCTCCAACAGCCAAAGAGACTTGTCAATTGCTTATTCTCCTGGTGTTGCAGAGCCATGTCTAGAGATTCAGTCAGATCCAGCGAATGCCTATCATTATACAGCCAAGGGTAACTTGGTTGCCGTAATTTCTAATGGTACAGCAGTTTTAGGGTTGGGTAATATCGGAGCACTAGCTTCGAAACCGGTTATGGAAGGAAAAGGGGTGTTGTTTAAGATCTTTGCAGACATCGACTCTTTTGATATTGAGCTTGATACAACGGATCCCGTAAAATTTGTAGAGACGGTTAAAACTATTGCTCCCACTTTTGGGGGTATCAATTTAGAAGACATCGGTGCACCTGATTGTTTTTATATAGAGCAACGCTTACGTGATGAACTAGATATTCCGGTAATGCACGATGACCAGCATGGTACAGCTATAATCTCAGGAGCGGCTTTACTCAATGCATTAGAAATAGCCAAGAAAAAGATTGGTAAAGTTAAAGTGGTATTTAACGGTGCGGGACCAAGTGCTATTTCTTGCGCGCGCTTGTTTCTGTCTCTTGGTGTTAAGCCAGATAATCTCTTAATGCTTGATAGCAAAGGGGTAATTACCAATGACCGGGAGAACCTCTCAGAAGAAAAGCATGAATTTGCCAGAAAATCAAAATTCTCAACTTTAGAAGAGGCCATTTCTGGGGCGGATGTATTTGTTGGTTTATCTCGAGGAGGGGTGCTGTCTCAAGCCATGGTAAAAACAATGGCTAAGAAGCCCATTGTATTTGCACTAGCTAATCCTGACCCAGAGATATCTTATGAAGAGGCCATGCAATCCCGAAAGGATATCATTATGGCTACTGGACGTAGTGATCACCCTAATCAAGTGAATAATGTATTGGGATTCCCTTTCATTTTTAGAGGAGCGTTAGATGTACGAGCCAAATCTATTAATGAAGAAATGAAGTTGGCTGCGGTAAAGGCTATTGCGCAATTAGCGAAGGAGCCCGTTCCTGAAATTGTAAATCTTGCCTATAATAATGCCAATTTGAGTTTTGGTGAACACTATATTATTCCGAAACCTTTTGACCCGAGATTGATTTCTACCGTGGCACCTGCAGTTGCTAGAGCGGCCATGGAAAGTGGGGTAGCTCAAAAAGATATTACCGATTGGGACAAATACGAGGATGAATTATTAAATCGTCTTGGGCGAGATGATAAGTTCATTCGCATTGCAATGCAAAAGGCGAAGGCGCACGTTCAACGTGTTGTTTTTGCCGAAGGCGATCATCATAAAGTTTTAAAAGCAGCTCAAATCGCTAAAGAGGATGGATTAGTTGAGCCA
>JAOARK010000400.1 GCA_025210575.1 Schleiferiaceae bacterium | reverse complement strand
TTTACCTTCACCTGTGGCCATCTCGGCAATTTTACCTTGATGTAACACCGAACCACCGATCAACTGTACATCATAGTGTACCATTTCCCAAGTAATTGGGTTGCCCGCGGCATCCCATGAATTTTGGAAAATAGCATCGCTACCTTTGATGGTAACGTGTGCATGTTTCTGCGCTAAAGCTTCGTCCATTTCGGTAGCGCGAACAATAATCTCTTTGTTTTCAGTAAACAACTTGGCCGTATGTCTAACTACCGCATATGCTTCAGGTAAAATATCTTCAAGTACCTTTTCGGTCTTTTCGTATGCTGTCTTCTCAAGGGCATCAACCCTCTCGTATAGCGCTTCCTTCTCACTAAAGTCAGAAGTATTTTCAATCTGTTCCTTAAGTTCGGCTATTTCTTTGTTCTCTGCTTCAACCCCTTTCGCGATACGCTCTTTAAACTCAATAGTTTTTGCACGTAACTCGTTGGCATTTAAGTTTTGAATCTGCGGTTCAACCGCTTTAATTTTATCTATAAGAGGTTGGAGTTCTTTTAAATCTTTAGCTGATTTATCTCCAAATATTTTCTTCAAAAAGTTTAACATGTCGACATGTCTTTATCATTCATCACAAAGGCTCGCAAAAATAACTTTTAAGGCGCAGCCCACCTTGTTTTTAAGGTGCAATATTCGTTAACCAAATTAGTGCCATTGTCAAGGATTGGACATTCTGTCAGCCAGATGGAAAGTAACGGGTCAGATTGGCTCTGAAAACAATAAATTCTGTTGGCTCTATGCCGGACAGGCTTTTGCTTTTTAAGAAGTAAAATCAGGAAACAAAAAGAACACTAGAAAGTGCTGATAGATCAAGTCTACTCTCTTTACTCTTGTCTTGTAGAAAGTTCAGGCAAAAAAAAGCCCCGATAAATCGGGGCTCTATATTTTGATCAATACTCGTCTTCGTTCCAGAGGAAATCTTCCTCTTGAGGATAGTCTGGCCAGATTTCCAATATTGTATCGTAGGCCTCTCCTTCATCTTCTTCCAGCGCCTGCAAGTTCTCTACCACCTCTAAAGGTGCACCTGTACGAATGGCATAATCAATCAATTCGTCTTTGGTGGCTGGCCAAGGCGCATCACTCAAATAACTCGCTAATTCTAAGGTCCAATACATGGTTAATAATTCAATTTTATTTTCTGCAAATGTAAATTTTTTACCCTCTTTTACAAATCAGGTAATAATTCTTCAAACCCTCACTATTTGCGCGGAATCCAAGGAATTTCCTCAACCTGTTTAGAGTGAGCAAAATAGCGCGCTAAGACAAACAAGAAGTCAGACATGCGGTTTAAATACTTAACAAAAACTTCATCCAGCTCCTCTTTCTCAATCAGCTCAACGCTCCAGCGTTCTGCTCTTCTACAAACAGTACGGGCAATGTGGCAATAACTTACAAGAACGTCTCCTCCAGGTAAAATGAACGTGCGTAATTGCGGCAATATTTTGTTCATCTCATCAATTTTTTGTTCTAAAGCTTTTATGGATGAATCCTCTACTTTGGGCAGAGGAATGCGGTCTTGCCCTTTTTCGGATGCTAGATTAGATCCTAAGTCAAACAGCTCAACCTGAATGTTTCGAAGGAAATTCTTTAGTTCCTCTTCAGCGCATAGATCACCAATCAAACCGATCCAACTATTTAGCTCATCGGTAGATCCATAAGCATGCAAGCGCACATCGTATTTAGAAACGCGAGAGCCGCCCACTAGAGAAGTAGTGCCTTTATCTCCTGTTTTGGTATATATCTTCATAAGAAATCAATTCTAAGAAAGGACAAAGAAATGAAATAAGCCTTGCTTCAACTTTAAAAAAAATCACAAAAAATTTGGTTGGTATTTTTCTTTCATCGTAATATTGCAATAAATTAATAAAGCGATGGGATTAACAAAAACAGATGCCTTTACCGAAAGCCAAAATAGCATTGCATCTATTTGCAAAGCTTTAGGCCACCCGGCACGCATCGCCATTATAGAACACCTTATTGCTACAAACAGTTGTATTACGGGAGATCTAGTAGACGTACTTCCGCTCTCGCAAGCAACCGTTTCGCAACACTTGCGCGAACTTAAAAACGCAGGAATCATTCAAGGAACGATTTCAGGCACCAGTGTAAACTACTGCATAAATGCAGAAAACTGGAATAAGATCGCGTCTACTTTAAGCCATATGCTAAGAAGTTATAACCCCTCATGTTGTTAAATAGACATGAGAACTGAGACACGAGACGCAAGAAGTCTCACATCTCAATACTTAAGTCTCAATTCTAGAAAAAGATGAAAACAGAAAAAGAATTAAAAGACATCGTAAAAGAATCGTATACCAAAGTTGCAGAACAAACCAAAGATTACAACCTTTCTACCTGCTGTGGCACCTCTGCACAAACAGATGAGAATTACAGCATCATGGCTGAGGACTATTCTAAACTAGAGGGTTACAACGAAGATGCCGACCTTGGATTAGGTTGCGGTTTACCAACACAGTTTGCGCAAATCTCTGAAGGAGACACGGTAATTGATTTAGGCTCTGGAGCTGGAAATGATGCCTTTGTGGCACGACATGAAACAGGACCTACCGGTAAAGTTCTAGGAATAGACTTTACACCTGCAATGATTAACAAAGCACGCATTAATGCCGATAAAAGAGGTTTCAACAATGTTGAATTCCGCGAGGGTGATATTGATGACATGCCCGTAGCAGAAAACACGGCTGATGTTGTTGTGAGTAACTGTGTTTTGAATCTTGTTCCGAATAAGCAAAAAGTAATGAACGAGATGTTCAGAGTGATCAAACCAGGCGGTCATTTCTCTGTGTCAGACATCGTTTTAAAAGGAAAACTACCAGAAGGTTTAATCAACGATTCTGAAATGTATGCAGGCTGCGTTTCGGGCGCTATTCAAATGGATGAATATATCCAAGCTATAGAAAATGCTGGTTTTAAAAACATTCAAATTCAAAAAGAAAAAATCATCCAATTACCGGATGACATGTTGTTGAAATATTTGAATGCGGCCCAAATTGAAGAGTTGAAAGAAAGAAAAACAGGAATCTTTAGTATAACGGTTTACGGAGAAAAAGACGGTAAAACCGAAACTTCTGCTAAACCCAAATTACAACTAAGAGAATTACAAACGGCTAACGAAGGTGCTTGTTGCGGACCAGCAGGCTGCTGTTAAATAGAAGTGAGATTTTTAGACGTGAGATATGAGACTCTTGTCTTGTGTCTCACGTCTTGATACTTGATACTATTCACATGAAAAAGAGACTTAAGTTTTTAGATCGTTATCTCACCTTATGGATATTCCTAGCAATGGCCATTGGGGTAGGATTAGGATATGTTTTCCCTGAAATGGGAAAGAGTATTGAAGGGATGTCTAGCGGAACCACGAACATACCTATTGCTATAGGGTTGATCTTGATGATGTATCCACCATTAGCGAAAGTGAATTACAAAAGTTTGCCTACCGTTTTTAAGGATGTTAAGATCCTTAGTCTTTCCTTGTTGATGAACTGGAT
>JAOARK010000399.1 GCA_025210575.1 Schleiferiaceae bacterium | reverse complement strand
TTAGAAATTCCGATTGGAAAGTGATGCTCAACTGGGATGGACATCAACCCGCTACAGAACCGGGAAACCCGAATATTATGTATGGTCAGCGCCAAGAAGGAACGCTTTCCAGAATTGATGTTGCTACTGGAGAAGTAACCGACATCATGCCACAGCCCGGAGAAAGTGAAGTGTATGAGCGCTACAACTGGGATGCTCCAATTTTAGTTTCTCCTCATTCACCAACGACACTATACCACGGCTCACAAAGACTATGGAAATCAACCGATCGCGGTGACAGCTGGACAGCCATTTCTGAGGATCTGACCAAAAACCAAGAGCGATTGACCTTACCGATTGCAGGTGGACAGCAAGGGTGGGACTCCCCTTGGGATGTATATGCCATGTCTAATTTCAATACGATTACGTCCATAGCCGTTTCACCTAAAAACGAAAATGTGATCTTCATCGGCACAGATGATGGTCTTATTCAAGTTACAGAAGATGGTGGGGCGTCTTGGAAAAAAATAAATATAGATGCACTAGGTGTTCCAGGTCAGTCTTATGTGAATGACATCAAGGCAGATCTCTATGATGAGAATACTTTGTATGTGGCCTTAGACAATCACAAAGAAGGTGACTACAGGCCATATTTGGTAAAAAGCACAAACAAAGGTGCGTCCTGGACCCGCATAGAAAATGGTCTTGGAGAAAAGAACCTCGTTTGGAGAATAGTGCAAGATCACAAAGCCAAAAACCTCCTTTTTGCCGGCACCGAGTTTGGTGTTTTTGTTTCCATTGATGGAGGCAGCAACTGGACCGAAATGAATGGAGGCATACCAACGATCTCATTCCGCGACTTGGCCATACAAAAGAGAGAAGATGATTTGGTTGCGGCTTCCTTTGGTCGAGGGTTCTACATATTAGATGACTATAGTGCTCTCCGTGAAGTTTCTGGTGAGCAGATGAATCAAGAGGCATCTTTGTTTAGCCCAAGAAAGGCCTGGTGGTACATTCCACGATCAGTATTGGATTTTGATGATAAAAGAGGATCTCAAGGCTCTCAACTTTACGTAGCCCCGAATCCTGAGTTTGGCGCTACACTGACTTACTATCTTAAAGATGAACTCAAGAGTTTAAAAAAAGAACGACAGGAAAAAGAAAAAACTGGAGAGGCTACCTTCCCGGGATGGGATGCTTTAGAAAAGGAATCCAATGAAATGGAACCTTTTGTTTACCTGGAAATCAAAGACAATTCAGGAAATGTGGTAAACAGAATTAAAGCGACAAACAAGAAAGGATTCAATCGTGTTTCTTGGAACCTCACGGTTGGTGGTACTAATGCTCTTTCATTGAATGGAAATAGCGATAATCTGAAAGGCTTTATGGTTGCACCAGGCACCTACAAAGCTACACTGAATAAGTTTGAAAAGGGTGAATTCTCTCAGATAGCTGGACCTGTTGATGTGGATGTGGTACCCTTAAGAAAAGGTTCTTTACCCGGAAAGAGTATAGAAGAAGTCACTGCCTTTTGGAGGCAGTATGAAAACATGAGTAGAGATGTAAATGCGCTTGGTATTCAACTTTCTAATGCACATAAAACAGCAGATAAACTAATGGTTGCGGCAACGAATGCCAATGTTGGCAACGACTTGCTCAAACAAATTGCACAATTGAAAACTGACTTGAATGGTTTACAAACAGAATTGAAAGGAAACCCAGCAAAAAATGAGGTAGGTGAAAAGAACAACCCAACGATTGGTGAGCGCTTATTTGCACTCAATCGTGGTATCTCTAGATCAACATACGGTCCAACTTCAACACATCAAGCAACCATGAAGATCATAGAGAAAGAAATGGGTAAGATGAACGAAAAACTATCAGCTTTGAAGGCACAAGCTTCTGATCTTGGTCGTCAGGTCGTAGCCGCAGGTGGGTCTTGGATTGAAGGTCAGGATTAATATTCACTCCATAAAGACCTTCTGCATTTTGAACAAAATGAAACCTTTTTTGATATTGGTATTGGCTGCCGTTTTAACCAATGCCTGCAATAATTCAAGAACGGGTTTAGAACGATATGAGCTCGACTGTTCAGTAGAAATGGATCTAAACAAATTCATGATGAACAATCGCTATTATTCTATAGAAGTACCCAGTTCATGGGAAATACAGATCTTAGAACCTACCAATTCGAATGAAATAAGCACGGTTATTTTTAATGATACGATATCCGAACTTTATGATAAAGGGAAAATTGTTCAACTCAAAATCCTTGTAATCACCAATTATATTGGCAAATACAAAAGTCTTGAAGAAGAGAATAAAAACTCCTTAAAAGGATTCCAGGACTTATATCCTAATTCGGAAATCATTGAAAAAGGTTCTACCAACATCTTTTCTGAGGATGCTTATTACGTTGAATTCAGAGAGAGCACAGACATGGGCAATGCAAATACGATCATGTTTTTAGTAAAGGACAATCAAAAAAACGATGAGTACTTTGTTTTGAATTCAACAATTTATGGGGACAACATCAGTGATCTTGAAGTATGTGAGATGTTAAATATTTTAAGAACATTTAATACAACTGATTAAGGAGGTCATCAAATGCTGTCATTTAAATTGAACTATTTTAAGCCTCATAACTAAATCGAACATCTCAATGAATACTTTAAATCCTTCCATTCGCTACCATTTATGGGTGGGTTTATCCATCAGCCTTTGGGGGTTCTTATTTAGCTATTTTGTTAGACCATTCAATGATGAGACTACAGGACAATTCTTTTGGGTGGTTGCCAGTATTGGCTTTAATGTAATTTCATTTTTGGCCTACACCGTTGTGGCTGTCGTTCAAAACAAACTCTACCAGAAGATTCATAAGTGGTCTATAGGTTATGAATTAGGCGCATTAGTTTTCTACCACATTCTTTATACACTCGGTACCTATGTTTTTTATAAGAGCCCACCCATTAATGGAGGCCTCAATTTTCTTGATTTTAACACCACAATTACGCTCAGATTAGCCTTGGTCGTCCTTCCCATTGTTGCTATCGCAAGAAGGTATTTGATAAAGTTGCTGCCTATTAAAGAAGACATCCTTACCATTAAGGGAGATAACAAACTCGATATCTTAAAAATTCGAAAATCAGAATTGATCTGTGTTTCAAATGCTCAGAATTACGTTGAGATATTCTACACTCAGAATAACAAGTTGCATTCCAAACTCATTCGCACCTCCTTGAAAAGCTTAAAAGAGGATTTTGAATTCTTACTTCAGATACATCGTTCTCATCTCATTAATCCAATTCATTTTAAATCCTGGAAAGATCAAAACACCATACTGCTTACTGAAATGGAATTACCCGTTTCCAAAACCTATAAAAAAGACCTTTTGGTGCTGTAATTCCCTCCTTCAGGTCATTGGCCTTTATATCCATTTTGGATTGATATAAAAATTTCATCCCTAAAAACGATCCTTTTATACCAAACCCAGTAATTCAAAGGGTTGAGAAGAATTGTCCTTTCATTTTTGTTCCCAGATCGAAAATGAAAACACATGAAAATTCTGAATATCCATTTTAAAAAATTCCTGTTTATTCTCATTTTATTGCTGCTGGCCGTATTTTCAAACGGGCAATATGCTATTCCTTTTGCTTTATGGGTTTTAATGACATTACTACTCTTTGCCGTGAGGAAAATGAAAAGAGGACTAGGATTTCTTTTTGCCTTTTCTGTAATGAGTTTTGGGAATTATATAGGTTTTGATGTTATCCCATTTCTACCAGAATTGGTCTCAATTGCTT